>CAYUEH010000164.1:0-5530 GCA_964442465.1 uncultured Laspinema sp.
CTGCAATCGTTAGAGATAGATCGGCAACTTGGCGACAAATCGGGGGAAGGCATCTCCCTCAACAACCTGGGAAATGTTTACGAGAGTCTGGGAGAATACGCACAAGCGGAGCAATTCTTGCTGCAATCGTTAGAGATTTTTCGGCAAATCGGGGACAAAGCGGGGGAAGGCATGAGCCTCCACAACCTGGGGCTTGTTTACCAAAAACGGGGAGAATACGCCCAAGCGGAACAAAGCTATCTAGCATCGATTGAAGTGAAAGAACAATTGCGTCCCGGTTTAACCGACGCACAAAAAATATCCCTGTTTGAACAACAGAAAACGACCTACGAACTTCTACAAGCGGTTCTAGTTGCCCAGAATAAAACCGATCGCGCCCTGGAAATTTCCGAACGGGGACGCGCCCGCGCTTTTGTAGAATTGCTTGCCCAAAGACTTGCCGACACCCCAGACAATGCCCTCACTGTCACTCCAGCCAATCTCACTCAAATCAAACAAATTGCTGCTGCCCAAAATGCCACCCTGGTCCAATATTCTTACATTCGTAAAGGGTTGCAATTTAACAAAGTGGATCTAGTAGAAGAATCGGAACTGTATATCTGGGTCATCAAACCCACTGGAGAGATAAGTTTCCGGCGCAGTAACCTCAACCCGGTGTGGCAAGAGCAAGAGAGTTCTTTGGGGGAAGCGATCGCCAATGCCCGTTGCTTTGAGAACTTTATCTGCCGTCGCAATATTACTGTGGCTGAAACTCGCGGTGGAACTACTGAAGTCCACAGCGATCGCGGGTCTGCATTTAGTCGAGAAACTGCACCCCAAAATACGCGCTCAATCTCCCCACGACAACAACGAGAATGGCAACAACTCTATCAACTGTTAATCGAACCGATCGCCGATTTACTCCCGACAAACCCGAACGATAAAGTTATCTTCGTTCCCCACGCTTCCTTATTTTTAGTGCCTTTCCCTGCGTTACTAGATGCCAACGGCACCTATCTGCTCGAAAAGCATACCATCCTCACCGCCCCTTCGATTCAAGTGCTCGATTTCACCCAAAAGCAGCAACCCCAAGGCGATATCTTAATCGTCGGCAATCCCACGATGCCCTCTGTAGGACAACCGCCACAACAACTATCACCGTTGTTAGGTGCGGAAAAAGAAGCCCAGGATATCGGAAACCTGCTTCAGGTGACGCCGTTGATCGGTTCCCAAGCAACGGAATCGGCGGTGGTGCAAAAAATGCAGTCTTCTCGGATTATACATCTGGCCACCCACGGCAGTTTTGACCCGACGAGCGGCATCGACAGTTGGATCGCCCTCACCCCCACCAGCAGCGATGATGGATTGCTGACTGCGGGGGAAATATTCGACTTGGAACTGAATGCGGATTTAGTGGTACTTTCTGCTTGCGATACGGGACGGGGAGAAATTACCGGCGATGGGGTGATTGGATTATCGCGATCGCTGATGTCTGCGGGAACTGCCAGCGTGTTGGTTTCGTTGTGGAAAGTGCCGGATGATGCTACCTATCTGTTGATGCGGGAATTTTATCAAAACTGGGAAAGCAGTGGCAACAAGGCGCAGGCATTGCGTCAGGCGATGCTGACGACGATGCAGCAGTATCCCAATCCGGAAAATTGGGCAGCGTTTACGTTGATGGGGGAGGCGCAATAGGTTCCTGTAGAGACGCCTATTTATGGTGTCTCCCCAAGGGATAGGGGAACCACAGATTGCACAGATTTTCACGGATTATCGCGTTTCCCCACCGCGTCGCCACCCACCGATTAATCGCGATCGCCTCACGCTTAAGAACTCATCGCCATGAGTGGTTGGTGAGAAACGGCTACCTCCTCGGATTGACGGACGGGAATTTCAATGACAAATTCTGCTCCCTGTCCCGGTTCGGAGATACAGGCGATCGCCCCTTTATGTTTTTCCACGACGATTTGATAACTAATCGAGAGTCCCAATCCCGTGCCTTTTCCGACGGCTTTGGTGGTGAAAAATGGGTCGAATAGTCGTGCTTTGATGTGATGGGGAATTCCCGGTCCGTTATCGCCGATCGCGATAATAATTCGGTCATTCTGTCCCTGTTTCTTCACCCATTCGGTGCGAATGGTAATTCGGCTGGGGTTTTGGCGAATTTCTTCGATGGAGCGCTTTTCGTTATAACTCTCTAAGGCATCAATTCCATTCGTAATAATATTCATCAACACCTGATTGAGTTGTCCGGGATAGCACTCAATTCGGGGTAGTTTGCCATAGTCTTTGACTAATTCTATCCCCACCTGACCCGCTTTGGCTCGCAAGCGGTTTTGGAGAATCAGCAAGGTGTTATCAATGCCTTCATGGAGGTTGGCAAATTTCATTTCCGCTTGGTCTAGGCGGGAGAAGTTCCGCAAAGATAAGACGATTTCTCGGATGCGATCGGCCCCAATTTTCATGGAATTGAGGACTTTTGGCATATCTTCTCTCAGAAAGTCGAGGTCAATTTCTTCGGCGATTTCTTCTATCTCTGGCACAGGTTCCGGATAATGTTCCTGATAGGCTTCGATCAATTGCAGCAAATCTTGAGCATATCCATCTACATGGGAGAGGTTCCCATAAATAAAGTTAACGGGATTGTTGATTTCGTGGGCGACTCCGGCGACGAGTTGACCCAAGCTGGACATTTTTTCGCTTTGAATCAGTTGCGCTTGGGTTTCCTGGAGTTGTCGTAAGGCTTGTTCTAATTCTGCTGCTTTGGTTTCGGCGGCGATCGCATTAGCGCAGGCGCGATCGTATAATTCCGCTTGATGGATGGCGATCGCCAACTGATCGGCGAGTTGCTGCAACAGTTCGATTTCTGCAGTCCGCCATCCTCTGGGTTTATGGCATTCATGGACAATCAGCAGTCCCCACACTTTGTTCCCCCGAGAGATGGGGACGCTCAGACTCGCTCGGACTTGTAGATGTTGCCAACAGGCGAGATGTTCCTCGTTGCCCTGGATTTTATACACATCTTCCACGGCTCGAACTAACGGCTGTTGTGCCGACCGCAATTGTTCGGCACATTCCTGATAAAAGCAATCATGTTCTTTGACGGCTTCGCGCAGACAGATTGTTCCGGTACTTTCTTCGACAACGATTTGCCCTGCGGTTTCTTTGCTAAACTGATAGATGGCAACGCGATCGGCGCCCAATAATTGGCGCACTTCCCTTGCACTGGTTTGCAGGATGGTGTTAATATCTAAGGTGCGGCGAATATGTTCCCCAATTAAGCGCAATAGGGATTCGCGCTCCATTGTGGCGCTTTTTTGGGCGTATAAGCAGGCTTGTTGGATGGAAATCGCCAGTTGATCGGCGACGGCGCGGGCGAGTTCTCGGTCATGTTTGGACCATTGGCGGACTCGGGAACATTGATTAATATAGAGAATCGCCTGGAGTCGGCCATTGGCTTGGACCGGCATGACCATTGAGGATTTAATCTTGGCTTTGTCGTATTCTTCGTTTTGTTTGCCGATGCGGGGGTCTTCGCTGACGTCGGAGATGATCACTTCTTCGCGATGGGCGATCGTCCATTGGGTAATCGGTCCGTGGGTATCAAAGTCATCAAGGGAGGAAGGAAAGGGTTCGCGACAGACTTCAAATAGATGCTCTCGGCGGAAGGCTACATCGTTAGCGGCATTCCAGAAACTGGCTTCGCGGAGGCGATCGCCTTTGACTCCTTCTTCCCGATCTTCGACGAGGTGGATTAAGCAGCGATCGACTTCTAAGGCTTCTAACAGTTGGGCGATCGCCTGGGTTAAAATCGTTTCGAGGTCGAAACTCTGACGGGTTTGGTTAACGATTTGATTGACCAATCTCTCTCTTTGTGCTTGCTTATGAACGCGATCGTACAGTTGTGCTTGCCGAATGGCGATTTCCAGTTGTTGGGCAAGCAGTTGGACAAATTCCACTTCGGCAGTGGACCAAGTGCGGGAATTTTGTGAGAGACAGGCGATAAAGCCGATCCATCCCTCCTGTCCTTTCACGGGAACCAACAAATTGGCAACAGCATCCAATGTCCCCGGTGGAGAAGCGGGGTTGTCCGGATCCATTTCCGGTGGGGGATTTTCGTCATCCTGCATCAAGTGTTGGGGGGGACGTGCTACGGGACAATTGGAAATCAGGCGCGTCATGGCAGCAAAGGTCCTGGATTCGTTCAGGGGACCGCAACTGATCACCATTTGTCCTTGGGCGATCGCGCTGGCGGCGGTGCCAAAAATGTCTAAGGGATGATATCCCACCTCAGAGAGGGGTTTCGTTCCCTCTAATGCTGCAAATTCCTGATTCCGGGCCCGTTTGCAGACCACTTGCACCCGTTCTGTGCGCTCAAAATACCACAAGAAACTACAGGCATCTAAGTTGAGCATTGCGGCAATCTCATCCACCGCTGTCTGGAGGATGGTTTTGAGTTCCAGAGATTGCCAGATTTGGTCGATGACTTTTCGCAACAAGGCGCTGCGCTTTTGGGGGTCTTCTATCTTAGTGTGTTCCAACGGATTACTCAGGGAGACAGTAGGGATAACGCGGGGAAGTAAAAAAAAACTATTGAACATGGACAACACCTCACCGATATTCAGGGTGGGCCGCTTAAATTATAATTTCTTAAATTGACGAGGGACTGTACCCCGCACAGAACTCGGGGTTTGCTCAGATTCTATTATTATTTATTTTTATCCCCTGATATTTTAACTTTTGTAAAAATTATCATCAATTCCTCAATTTTAGGACGGGGTACGGCTTTAAATTTAAGCGGGTTTTCGACCTAAAATTGTAGCTTATGCTACCGTTTTGCCTTCTGCATAGTTTTGTCCGGTTGTGGATTTAATTTATAAAAATTTTGGAATTAACTTTGAAAAGCGTTAAATATTACCTGAACCCTGTCATGCTGTCAAGGGCTAAAAGGAGTCAATAGAAAGGGAGATATGACACCGGGGCGATCGGTTCGTCAGAATTAGCCCTCAGTGGCAAGTCTCCCGACTGCTAACCCTTTGCACTCAGCTTTAACTAACAAGGTTGAGAACGATCCATGACTCAAAGATAGATCGGGATAGGCACAAGCAAAAATGTGAGCTTTGAGCCATTAACTCAATTCCCGGAATGGTTAAGATTCCAACTCGGCTGAAGTTTTAGAAAGATAGTCTTCTATCTCTTGAACAATGTTTTCTATGCTTTGTAGGTCCTGTTCAACATGGTTTAGATTTTGCTGTTTTCCTTTGAGATGAAGTTCAGCAGCCAGGGTTTGAAGGGGGATAAGGCCCATATTTGCACTAGAACCTTTGAGCTGATGGGCGTAATTACTAAAAGCCGGATAATCCTTAGCCATGCAGAATTCTTTCAGTAAATCTAGGCTGATCCGAGCATCTTCTACAAATGCCTGTAAAATTTCTCGTTCAAATTCCAGATCTCCACCGGAGATTTCATGTAAGCGGTCTAAGTTTACAGCCATCTTCAAGTTACCGGAAATTAATGATTAGGTGAGGTTAGCTTAGTCAATGTTTCAGTT
>CAYUEH010000164.1:5630-7561 GCA_964442465.1 uncultured Laspinema sp.
AATTTGATGTTTGACGGTTGGATTGCACAAGTGTGGGTGGGGGAGTGGGTTGCTTTCTTGCCGCCCAGGAAAGGTCCCGCAGCAGCAGGTCCCCAATGGTTTGGGGGATGAGATTGATTCCCGGGATTTGTCAGGAAATCTTGATTAAACTGATAAACTGAGTTGAGAACCATTTTGATTTTTGCTGACTTCAATGCGGGCTTGAAAGGCTTCACGAAATTGCGGCATATGGGTCACCGTGAGGATGCAGGCAAATTCCGAGGCGATCGCATTAATTGCCGCAATCAGGCGATCGCACCCTTCCCGGTCCTGAGTTCCAAATCCTTCATCCACAATTAACATTTGTAACGAAGTCCCCGCCCGATGAGCGAGTAATCGCGCTAAGGCTAACCGAATCGCAAAATTAATCCTAAATGCCTCCCCTCCGGAATAAGTTTCATAAGCTCTCGTCCCTCGCGCATCCGCAATTAAAATATCCAAGGTATCAATTAACTTGGTATTTTTTTTGCTGCGTCCCCGACTCGCGCGCTGAGTCACAAATTGAATATGGAGTTGATTACCACTCAGGCGAGACAGAATCTGATTAGTTTCTCCCTCCAACTGTGGCAACACATTTTCAATCATCAAGGCTTGGATGCCATTTTTGCCAAATGCCGTTGCCAACTCCCGATACACCCGTTCTTGACGACGAGAGGTTTCCAGTTGTTTGCGTTGTTCTTCCGACTGACTTTGGACTGCTGCAAGATGTTGTTGTTGTTGTTCCAAGCGTCCTTTGGTTGCCAATAAACTATCCAGAGAGGACCGCAAAAGCTGGATTTGTTTTTCTGTCCCTTTGATGCGATCGCTAGGGTCGGGAATATCCTGGAGTTGCTGATGCAGCGCTTGCATCTGCTGACGTACTACAGTGCGATCGCCGACTCGCGCCTCCAACTGCCGAGTTAACTCCCCAATCCGCTGTTCCACTTGGGGATATTGTTGCTGCGCTTGCTTTAACTCTTCCATCCGTCCCAGCCAGAGTTGTGCGCTTCTTAACGCACCTCGCAGACGGTTATGTTCCTGGGGGTCATAGCCAATGGTTTGTAAGTGGCGATCGAGCAAAGCAATCTGTTGTTGCAAAGGGGAATTCGTTTGTTGTTCCTGTAATGCTGCTTGTAATTGCCCCAGTTTTTGTTCTAACTCCGGCTTTCGCCCTTGTAATTGCGTCATTTGCCGTTGGGATTGCTGAATTTGCCCTTGCTTAATTTCCCCCCAGCGCCAGCGTTTTTCCTCATTCAGAGCCAAACTGCGGTCTTGATCATTGTAATTTAACTGTTGCAGCGACTGCTCCACCTGTTGCAGTTCATGGTATAATTCACCGGCATAACTTCCCGTATGTAGTGACTGTTCTAACTGTTGTTTCTCTAGGGTGAGATGTTGTAAACGGTCCCGGGAGGCTAAAGTTGCATCAATTTGAGCCTGTAATTGTCCCCGACGTTCCCGTAAGGCATTGTAATGTTTTAACTCTTCCTCCAGTTCCCGATACTCCTGGCGCAGAATCTGGATTTCCCGATCGCTCGTTGCCAGTTGTTCCTTCAACACCCACAACTGATTGATAATCCCCTGTTCCTGCGCTTTCTGCTTTTCAATCACTAAATCCCAATGATGTTCATCCAAGGGTCTGTCACAGAGGGGACAAAGTGCATCGGGAACTTGCAACATCTGGATTTTTTGCGTCACTGCTGCCAATTGGGTTTCATAATCGGAGGTTTGTGCCATCAGCCGTTCCATAAAGCTGCGGCGTTCTAAGCCTTTTTCTCGCACCCGTTGTTGATAGACTCGTTTTTTCTCTAAGGCATGAATGGCGATCGCCACTTCTCCCAGACTCTCCTCTAACACATAACTGCGATCTTGTTCCTCTTCCAGGCGATGAATTTGACCGGCAATTTCTTCTA
>CAYUEH010000164.1:7661-9711 GCA_964442465.1 uncultured Laspinema sp.
AGTGCCTCTAATTCTTGGCGGCGACGATGGTTGAGATTGAGTTCTTGTTGGGTGCGATCGCAGTCATCCTTCAATTGGCGATCGCGGTCCTGGTGATGGGTAATTTGCTGCTGCCAGTTTTGGCGCTGGAGTTGGAGTTGTTGGAACTGCTGCAATTGCGATCGCTGATGGTTGACTTCCGTTTGACCCTGGAGAATTTGCGCTTCCACCTGGTCCAGATTTTGGGCGATCGCGATGGTTTCTTGTAATCGTTGCTGCAACGAGGCTAAACTTTGTTCCAGCAACTGCACTTGACCCTTCGCCTCGCGCGATCGGTCTTTTGCCTGTTCTGCCAACTCATCATAATGGTCCAACCTCAGCAGGGTTGCCAATACCTGCTTGCGTTCTGAGGGTCGTTTCAACATAAACTCATCCGCTCGACCCTGGCGCAGGTAAGATGAATTGGTAAAGGTTTCGTAATCGAGTTTGATATGTTGGATAATTTTATCCTGAGTGGCGCGTAAACCTTTCTCCGTCAGGGGGCGAAATTCTAGATGTTCCAGTTGATTGGGAGTCAAATCCTCAGAATTGGTCGCCACTTGAAATTCCAGAGCACTGGATTGACCCCGTTGGCGAGAACGAATCACGCGATAGATTTGCTGATTGGTTTGGAAGGTAAAATCCACCCGCGCTTCCATTTCCCCGCTATGAATAATATCGTCCTCTGTGCCCGCGCGACTATTGCCCCAGAGGGACCAGGCGAGGGCTTCCAGGAGGGAGGATTTTCCGGCACCATTGGGTCCACAAATACAGGCGGTATGCAACCCATGAAAGTCGAGGGTAGCTTCGCGATAGCTCAGAAAGTTTTTTAAACTCAGTTCTAAGGGAATCATATTAATTCGGCTTACTCATAAACGGGCGACTGCCCAAGGGGTTGAGAACGGGTGAAGGGAGAGGGATTTATCGAGGGCTGGGAAAGCGGGTGACATTATAGAAGCGATCGCCTTTACTCCCAAATTGTCCAGGGTTTTTCTGGCATTTGTGGCATTGACGACCCATTCAACTTTCTATTTTGAGCCCGATTTCCAGCAGATTCTACCTTTTGACCGCTTAATTTTACAAATATTTACAATTAAAGAAATTTTCCCCTCCCTGATTGCCAAGGAGAGAAAATTTAATTGGGTTTCCGTTATCTCAACCCCGGAATTTTAGAGTCATCTTCCACATTCTCCCCCTCCCCATGAAGCGAATCAGCCTGAAGTGGGTGAGAAGCAGATCTACATTGTCCCCAATCCCGAGGAAAGAATCATCCCCGTGATTGAAACCACCTAGAGACAGCACCTTTGTAGCGATCGCACTCTCGATAAAAACCCTATACCCTCCCCCATCTCCCCCATCTCCCCCATCTCCCCCATCTCCCCCATCTCCCAATCCCCTACCCCCGAACCTTCAACCAATGACAGCGATCTAACAGCAAAGCCAAAGCGCCCAACATCTGAATTTGCCAGGGGGCCAAGATTAACGCCACAACCGCTAATAGTCCAGCTAGGGTCATGGTCATCACGCCTACGGTTTCCTCAGAGGTCCGTCGATTAAGCAGAAAGGCACAGACTGAAATGCTTAGAGGAATTATACATACCGAATGCATCTTGGGTTGGCTCCTATTGAAAGCTCGTAAAAGTAACTAAGGCTACAAAATTGCTCCTAAATTTAATGTAGCACCGAATACCAAATCTGGAGCAGTCCATTTATCTAAATTCCCTGACAGGGGTTCCGGCTGAAAATATCAGGCGACTGCCCTCAAATGGACTAATGCTGGACATTTTTAGGATTAGCCGTTGGGGAATCTGAACGTCGGGAGTCAGAAACCTTCTAATCTGACAGGAAGAGTCCGCCCCGTCTCTACCCTGAGCGGTAGCTCATGAAATGATAGCCCCTAGATTTAGTTTCCGCAATAGATGGGTTAACATAATTTCCTACTCACCACGGGGCAAGAGTTTAAGGGGTTTTCCTCCTGAAATTAATCGAGGAAAACTCCTGAAAAAAGCCCCTTCACCCCTCCTTACCCTAA
>CAYUEH010000165.1:0-5748 GCA_964442465.1 uncultured Laspinema sp.
CTGTCAGCATATCCCAATCATTACAATTAGGCATTGGCTTCTGATTGCATCTCACCCCCACAGCCCATGCGCTTAGACTTGTCACTTGTTAGGTTATCGACCAAATGACCTAACAGGAATTGCGGGGTTATCTCGTTCCGTCTCAACGGGTATTATCCATTTAGGTCCATCCTTTCCCCAGAGGTAATGCATGAAAATCATGTGCAGATAGGGAAACAAACCTTCTACCTTTCCCTTTACCCTTTTGGGCGCAGCCTATCAACTGGCTTTGGCTACTAAATTTTGACTGGGGTTCAAGACAGATGTTCAACCGAAGTTTAACCTTATGGATTTGTCAGTGGTCATGTTATTGGGGTCCAGTTCCCCTCAATGCCTTGCCAAGCCCGCTTCAATCCTAGGGTCGTCACTCCTAAAACTGGGGCTGCCTTTAGACGTAGGACCCTGAATGTTAAGAATTATTACAATCCTCCGCATCCACGTGATTTTGTCCTTCCCTACCTCAGATTTAGGCTATTTTGGGGCCTAATCCTTTGGGACATTGAGACAGTTGTCAAGGGTGGAGTCTAGGAAAACCTAAGCCTTGAATCCCTTGCCCTCTATACGCTTCGGGCATTTCAGCCCTAACTTTCAGAGGAACGATTCGCACCGTTTCTTAAATTTTACCTAAATCAGCCAGCATCCTCCCAGGTTGTCTGGATGTTTCTACTCTCGGCCCTAGTTTAAACTCCTCTGGTCAAGGGTTCGGATCGCTCAAGTTGATGTGGCGCGCAGATGAGGCAGTCCCTCAGTCCCTTGACCTAAATATGGAAAATTGGGCAAACCGTTCGGTTAGCCCTCCACTGTCTAATTGAGCAGTTCTTGCTCATTCTACTGATTAATTTTTTAGTTGCGACGGACACCACACTCCGACCGGATCGTACCTTGATCGGGTACGGTTTTCTCTCTGGACCCGATCGCCTTCCATCCGGTTTGATGGCGATCGCTCCATGAACAAGAGCAGCGTTAAAGGGCGGTTATGAGTTCTGTCATGAGGAATGGGAATGACCGAAAAAATGGAAAGATGCACCCTGGAATGAATTCCTGCGTTGCGCTGACCGATGAGCGCAAACCCCATAGACTATCAGGAATTTTGGCTTCAAACTTGCGTCGGTTCGGGTCTGTGTTGATCTTGACCTGAGAACGATCAGCGCGATCGACAATTGGGCGATCGGTTCGGTTCTTATCGTCCACTTCCCCGATGATCCGGTTCGGTTCCACGGGAGACATCCGCGCTGGCAATTTGGGCATTTGCATCAGAGTTATTTTCTTTTGAAGTAAGATATTCGCCCCCTGAAAAGTTGGCATTCATTCCTAATAAAAGCAGGCCAGATAACACCAAGCATTTGTAGATGCTCATAGATAAATTCCTTTTTTGACTGTTATTTCTCTCTACGGAATATCTACAAAACATCCGGCTATTTTTTAAATTATTTGGGGTAGAACCCTCTCATCTCTAAAGCTCCAAGATCCGGAACATTTCAAAACTCAATTCGTCTTTTCCTTTATTCTTCAATCCTTCTAGCTCTGATTTAGCCCCCATCGGCTTGGCTGATAATCTCGTCCCGAAAACTTTGTAAAGATGGATACGAAAGTGCCTCATTTCCCCATCGGGGTACAGAAATATTCCTTTGGGGATTAAAAACCAAAGTGACTGCCAACTCATTTAAGGGCAGTCGCGTTTCAGGATACCGATCTGCCTCCAGTCAATCCCTCTAGGTTGTTTTTAGGGAAAAACTTTTCTTGATAAGCAGAGAATTTTTCAGTTTAAAATATTATAAAATCTACAATTTGCGCCGAGTTTATTGAAGCGGGTTGAAGATCTGAATCAACTGCCCCATACAATGTGAGATGACTAAAAGATTAATGAATGAACTAATGAAGGAACCTTAGTCAAGGCGATCGCCCTCGGGAGAGTCTAGGATTAAAGATTAGAGGTGGGTCCTCAGACTCTGCGAGTTCCTGTTTGCAGAAATTCGGTAAATTCCGCATCTCAACCGATGTAACGCTGCTGCTAAACAACACAGACTGAAAATTTTTACATCCGGATAAAAATCAGGGAAGGGATCAGAACCCCCAGGATTTTCAAGTGGATTAAAGACCAATCCTTGAACCCCAAAGACCCCGGAAAGTTGAACGAAGACCCTCCCACAATCAGCAGACTAGGGGCAACGAACCCAGGACCCCTATCCTGTTCAATAGGGTCCCTCTCGGGAGGAAATGGCATCGAATTTTCCCGGTCCCCTATCCCCTATCCTCCGTTATGGAGAAAGTCTGTATCAATTCATGCAGCATAGTGTGAAATGAAGCGTTAGCATGAGATAATTTATCACCAAATTCAGGTTTGAGATTAGAAAGTTTGTCTGCACTGCTCAAGAAATCGGAGTTTCCAGGAAATATCGTAAAGCTGGCGAATGGATTAACCGTAATTCACCAACATATCAGGGCTACACCGGTGGTTGTGGTTGATGTGTGGGTTAAAGCAGGTGCAATCCGGGAACCTGACACCTGGTCAGGAATGGCTCATTTCCTGGAACACATGATATTCAAAGGGACCCTCATCCAGCCTCCGGGTGCCTTTGACTATCTGATTGAAAATCGGGGTGGGATGACCAATGCCGCCACGAGTCATGACTATGCCCACTTTTTCATTACCGTTGCTGCACCCTATTTAAAAGAAAGTCTGCCTGCCTTGGCGGATCTATTGCTGCATCCGGCAATTCCCGATTTGGAGTTTCTGCGGGAACGGGACGTGGTACTGGAAGAAATTCGCCAATCCGTCGATAATCCCGATTGGCTGGGGTTCCAAGCGATGATGGAGACGATTTATCACCAACATCCTTATCGACGCCCAGTTTTTGGCTCGGCGGAGATTTTGATGGAGCGATCGCCTGAAGAAATGCGAATGTTTCATCGCTGCCACTACCAACCGGAAAATATGACGGTGGCGATCGTTGGCAACATCACCTTAGCCGAAACCCTCGACCTAGTACAGGACGCCTTCAACAGCTTTCCCACCCCCCTGAATTTGGAGGACCTCAAACAAGAAGCCGAACCCCCCATGACTGAAATTCGGCGTCGGGAACTGTTCTTACCCCGTCTGGAAGTAGCAAGGTTAACCCTCGCTTGGACGGGACCAGGGGTCGAACAGCTACAGGATGCCTACGGTTTAGACTTGCTCGCCGTGGTCCTGGCAGAGGGACGAAATTCCCGTTTAGTCCGAGAATTGCGGGAGATCCGGGGACTGGTTCACGGCATCGGCAGCGATTTTTCCCTCCAACGGGATTCCAGCTTGTTTACAATTGGGGCATGGCTCGATCCCAAACACCTGGATCTGGTGGAAAATGTGATTCTCGATCGCATTGATGAGTTACAGGCTCAACCCATTAATGGGGCGGAACTGGCCCGCGCTCAACGCTTGCTCTGTAATGATTATGCCTTTTCCACGGAAACCCCGTCTCAACTAGCTGGGTTATATGGTTACTATCAAACCATTGCCGAGGCCCCGGCTGCTGTGGCCTATCCGGATTGCATTCAATCCTATAATGCGGCAGACTTGCAACGGGTAGCCAATAACTATTTATGCCCCAAATATTACGCAGTCACAGAACTCAAACCTCTAGACTGAGTTAAACCCCCAGACGAATCGACCTCAGACGAATACAAGGAACCTAATTTTCGTGACACAGAACGTGACGCCATCGCTACAGAAGACAATCCATCGCACGGTTTTGAACAATGGCATGGTGGTGATTGCCGTGGAAAATCCCGCCGCTGATATCATTGCTGCTCGAATTTTTATCAATGCCGGGAGTTCTTGGGAGTCCCCAACTCAGGCGGGTTTGTCGCATCTGCTGTCTGCGGTATTGACGAAGGGAACCGAAGGGCGATCGTCCCTAGAAATTGCTGAATTGGTGGAGTCGGTGGGGGCGACCCTGAGCACGGATACGACGCCGGATTATTTTTTGCTGAGTTTGAAAACGGTTTCGGGGGATTTCCCGGAATTGTTGCGGCTGTCTTCTGAACTGTTGCGATCGCCCACTTTTCCTGAGTCTGAGGTGGAACTGGAACGCCGTCTGACTCTGCAAGGAATTCGCTCTGGGCAGGAACAACCCTTTTCCATTGGCTATGACCAGATGCGGCGAGCGATGTACCCCGATCACCCCTACGCTTATTCCGTTCTGGGAACTGAAGCCACTGTATCTCAGTTGACTCGCCTCGATTTACAAACCTATCATCAGACCTATTTTCGCCCCGATCGCATCGTGATTAGTCTCACGGGTCGAATTACACCGTTAGCAGCAACGGCGTTGGTTGAATCGGTCTTTGGCGATTGGCAGGCCCCTTCTGTTACGGTGCCACCTTTGACATTACCCCGGTTAAAACCAAATCCCCGCTTTCTCAGTTCCATCCAGGATACTCAACAGTCCATTGTGATGGCAGGGTATCTGGGTGCTTCGGTTTTGGGAAATGACCCCTTGAATCCTAACCCGAGGGATTATGCCATCCTCAAGTTACTCAATACCTATTTGGGAAATGGGTTATCCAGTCGGTTATTTGTGGAACTTAGGGAAAAACGGGGTTTAGCTTATGATGTGTCCGCATTCTACCCAACTCGTCTGCGGGAGGCGGCTTTTGTGGTTTATATGGGGACGGCTCATGAAAATACGGCGATCGCCTTAAAATGTCTCCAAACTGAAGTGCAGCGTCTGAGCGATACCACTCTGGATGAGGAAGAGTTACAATCGGCCAAAAATAAGCTCCTCGGTCAATATGCTCTCGGCAAGCAAACCAACGCTCAAATCGCTCAAGTCTTTGGCTGGTATGAAATCTTGGGTCTCGGCATTGAGTTTGATACCCGCTTCACGGAAGAGGTGGCCGGAATTTCCCCAGGGGAGGCCCAGGAAGCAGCCAGTCGCTATCTGACTCAAACTTACATCTCTCTGGTCGGACCCTCAGAGGCGATCGCCCCGTTATGTGAATCGGTTACTTATTAATGTCACAGAACGGACGTCAAATTTTAGGAAAGGCACTGAAACCCGTCATAATTCCCCCCAGATCACCGGCTAAAATCAGCACTAAGTTAGTCGAGTAGGAGGCTAGAGACATTGACAGAGGTCGTATTTAATCCAATGGGCTGGATCCGGTCCACCGCCAAGCTCATGGGATGCAGTTTATCTCTGGTTTTGAGTTCGGTGCCGATCGCCGCGATCGCCCAGCCGACCCCTTTCGTCCAGCGATCGACCTTGCAACAGGGCACCCGAGGTCAAGAAGTCACGGAACTGCAAGCGGTCCTCAAACTGATGGGATATTACACCGGACCCGTGGATGGCATTTATAGCGAAGGCACAGTACAGGGAGTTTCTGCCTTTCAGCAGGCGGCAGGGTTAACCCCCGATGGAATTGTCGGAGAGGCAACCTGGAATCGCCTATTTCCGCCCTCCCCCGGGTCCGTTGCCTCCGGTGTCGTCAATCCCGGGTCCGTCCCTTTTATTCAATCCTCCCGTCCCATCCTGCGACAAGGCATGGAAAGTGATTGGGTGGCGCAACTCCAACAGCGTCTCAATCAACTGGGGTTTTTTGAAGGGTCCCCCACCGGCGTCTTCGGCCCTCGAACTGATGCCTCTGTCCGCGCCTTGCAACGCCGCTACAATTTAGAACCCGATGGCATCGTCGGCCCTTCCACTTGGTCCATTCTGTTTCCTTAACTCC
>CAYUEH010000165.1:5848-9706 GCA_964442465.1 uncultured Laspinema sp.
GATTAACTCCCCGTAACTAAAGCTGGCATTTCCCCACAAATCCCTGCTTGTTTGAGGCGATCGAGGGCAACGGCGAGGCGATCGCAATCCTGAATTAAACTCACCCGCACATACCCTTCACCGCCGGATCCAAAGGCATTCCCCGGGGTTAACACCACCCCAGTTTTATTCAACACCAACTCGATAAACTCTTCGGAACTATTGCCAAAGGGACATTTCGCCCAAACATAGAACGTCGCTTCGGGATTTTTAACACTCCATCCCAGTTCACGCAACCCACGCACCACCAACTCCCGACGAGTATGATACCGTGCCTGGACCTCTTGAATGTAAACATCGGGCAATTGTAGCGCGGCTGCTGCTGCCGCTTGCACCACCGCAAACATCCCATAATCCATATTAGTTTTCAAGCTGCGTAAATTCTTAATCACCTCAGAATTACCCACAGCAAAACCGACTCGCCATCCTGCCATATTGTAGGTTTTAGACAGGGTATGAAACTCCACCCCAATCTCTTTCCCACCGGGAATTTCTAACAAGCTCGTCGGATGATAGCCATCGTAGGCTAATTCCGCATAACACATATCATGCACCAGCAAGATTTCATGGCGACGTGCAAAGGCAACAATTTCCTCGAAAAATTCCCGAGGTGCCGTGGCAGTGGTGGGGTTGTTCGGATAGTTGAAATAGAGAATTTTAGCCCGTTTTGCCACCTCGTCAGGAATGGCAGCCAGATCAATCAACCAGTCGTTTTTCTCAGAAAGAACGAGCTCGTGAATCTGGCCCCCGGCAATTAAGGGACCCCGGAAATGGGCGGGATAACCGGGACTCGGGACTAAAATCAAGTCCCCCGGATTGACATAAGCGAGGGCAAAGTGAGTTAACCCCTCTTTGGAACCGAGAACCGGCAACGCTTCAGTTACGGGGTCGAGGGTAACACCGTAGCGACGATTGTACCAATCGCAGATGGCTTGACGGAAATTCTCAGTGCCGCCAAAGGGAGGATAGCCGTGGGTATTACTATCTTGCAAGGCAGCGATCGCGGTTTCCACCACAGCAACGGGAGTGGGTCCATCAGGGTTGCCCATACCTAAGTCGATTAAGTCAATTCCTTGCGATCGCGCCCCGGCTTTTAGTTCATCAAGACGCGCAAACACATAAGCCGGAAGTTGCTGCAAACGTTGAGCCGGTTGGATCCAATCTAAAGTCATGGGCGTTGTGCGCGGACAAACCGCGATCTCCTTTTGCAAAAAAAACTACAAATAGACATTTAATCGCCAAAAGGTCACGAGGGATACAGAATTTAAAAAATAAACCGTCTATCCCGATGGACCTAGGTTGAGAATTGGCAGTTCTCTCCATCCAATTCCGTTAGGCAGTAGCGGCGTCAAAGACTTCTGAGGTTTCTGTGACGACTCCCCCGAGATCTACCCCGCTTCGCCGAGATTCTACGGGTGCCGTTGTGGAAACCATTGCTGCCATTAGTTGTTCCGGTACTACCGTAAAGGGCAGCCGATGAATGTCTGAATTGGCTGCACAAGCAATTTCAGCCGCATGGTACAGTTCGCCTAAAGTGACCGTTTCTAAGCCTAAATCCTTTAAGGTTTGGGGGAGCCCCATCTCGGAATAGAACTTTAAGAGTTGCTGCCTTGCACTGGCGGCTAATTGGTTCCCTTGGAGCATTTCTTCCAGGCGCAGTTGCACCAAAATGCCATAGGCGACTTTTTCCCCATGTAGGGTATCATGAGCGGCTAACAGGTGGGTTAAGCCATTATGAACCGCATGGGCGGCAACGGTGCGGCATTGAGCACCCCCGAGTCCCCCGATGACTCCGGCGAGTAACACCGTGGCATCGACGACTTCCTGCCAGACTTCTCCGCCAGGGGAGGCGATCGCTTGGGCGGATTTTTGGAACAACAAATCCCGCAATACCCGGGCTTGTTGGACGGCGGCGATCATCAGAGTTTGGTCGGAATGTCCGCTACTGACTGAGGCTTCATACCATTTGGCGATCGCATCCCCAATGCCAGCGACTAAGGTGCGCTGCGGCGCAGTTTGAACCAAGTCGTAATCGAGAATCAGGACATCAGGACATTTGGGGAGGGGGACATCGTAGAGAAATGCACCCTGATCAGAATAAATATTGGATAAGGCAGTCCAGGCGGCACAGGTAGCAGCAGAGGTGGGAATGGTGATAATCGGCAATCCACAGCGATAGGCTAAAAGTTTGGCTGCATCGAGGGATTTACCGCCCCCAGTTCCGATAATCAGATCCGCTTGATGGGTGGCGACAGCTTCTTGCAGTCGGGTGAGACTAGCTTCGCTACAGTCGGGACTATAGGAGGCAGTGGCGATCGCCAGTTGATATTGAGCAATGGCGGGTTGTAACCGTTCCGTCAGCAGTTGATTAGAGCAGCCGCCCCCCACAATCAAGGGACGATGCCCTAATCTGGCAATCACCGCGCCGGATTGTTCCAAACAGCCGCGCGATCGAATCACTTGGGCGGGTGCGACATTAAGCATCGGCAGTACAGCAGTTGGATTCGAGTTCGGTGTCGAGGAAACCAAATTCTGATGGGGCATACAGTTCTACAGAGGTGTTGCTGAAGTTTTCCTGGGATGAGTATTTATAACTCTACTGTATTCGGGGATTCCCGATTGTGGCGGGGATTTTATGTAAATTTCGGGATTGCACCTTGAAGGTCCCAGGGGGATAACCTCTGGGATATCTTAATTTTAAGGGGTTTAACCCTCAACCTGCACGCCCGGTTGAGTCATTGTCAGAGAAACTTGTGCTTTAACCAATACTTTCGGCAAAAAAAGGGAGGGCTAACGTAGTCCAGTTGTTGTTTGCCACAATTACATCAGACATTTACATTAGACCTCTTGCACAATACGGGAGAGATCCCCCCAACCCCCCTTAAGAAGGGGGGCTTTTTAGAATTTTGGAAGAAGTCTATTTTTTTTCTTGATTCGCGAAGACCAAAAACAAGCGGTGCGATCGCAGGTGGAGGCGAAGTGAATCGATTTGAGATTAATATCAAATATTTTTGCAATATTTTTCATTCAGCGAGATCGCCTCTAGCTACTACCAGAAAAGCGATCGCACCTCCAATCCTTTAACTATCCGGATCCACTCCCAAATCCCGCAACCGTTGGGCCAGTCGTTCGGCGCGTTGGCGCTCTTGTTCGGCGCGTTCCTCGGGCCATAGGAGGAGTTCTCCTTCGGCATTCCACCAGCGCAACCAATAGCCGGTACGATTATCGTGCTTTCCCTGCCAGACTCCTAAAAAAAGTTCTAATCCGGGAATCCAATATCGACCGTCGGCATTGGTCGTCTGGATTTGGTAGCGATCGCTCTCTAATCGATAGACTTCTAAAGTCGCGGTTTGCGCTTGGAAAATCGCATAAATTGGCACCTTCACCACCCGCTCGTAAAAATACCACTTCCCGATGCGCTGTTGAAACTCCACCGAGTATTCTTCGCCGTAGGTATCGGATAGAAATTCCATCACCACTAACGGAACTGGCCCTTCGGTGTGGGGAGTGTAGCTGCGACGGGGATAGGGATGCGGCCAAGGTTCTAGCGGACGGACGTACATCCAATCGGGCGCTTTCAAAATGATGCGATGATTAATCTCTACACATAATCCAAAGTTTGTCGTAATTAAGGCATTTTTGAATAGGTCCGGTGTCAACGATTGACGCAAAGCATCCGCTAATAAAGGGTGGTCTATATCATCCACTGGATCGTCAGGCAGTACAAAGTCATCGGGCAGTTTAGGCCAGGTAATTGTTATCTCAGAAACTGGGGTTTGAGGTATGACAGACATTATGCAACCTCCCATGACCGTTAAT
>CAYUEH010000166.1:0-9296 GCA_964442465.1 uncultured Laspinema sp.
GCTAGTTCCTGAATCTTTTGAATTTTTTCCTGTTTGGCGATTTGTTGTTCTTTCTGTTTCCGGAGTTTTTTCGCATCCACAGAGAGGGTGAGCAGTTCAGACAGAGTGCGACCTGGAGAGTCGGACAAGGTTTGAGGGGAGGGATTTTTGGAGAGCGATCGCAAATGCTGACTGAGTTTCAGGTTGAGATTCAGTTCTCCTTGTAGCAAGCGGGCTAAAAAGTCATTGCGTTCCTGTTCAGAAAGCTGGGGAATTCTTTTCTGTAGTTCTTTAATTGAGTCCGATTTTGTTTCAGCTAGGGGACTCAATTGAGCCGCTGCATCAATTAAATCTGGATTGAGTTCAATAAACTCGACAAAGGCTTGTAATGGTTTTGAAAGGTTGTGTAAATTGGCTGGGATGGGCGGTTCTATAGAAGTTTCTGGTTCAAAGTCATAACAGAGTTCGGCAGCCTGTAACCAGGCTAAATACAAAACTCGGTAATCCCCTTGCAATAAATCATCACGCAAGGATAACATTTTAGGGAGTAATCCTTCTCCCTCAGTCCAACCATTCAAATCTTCATCCTGAATGTTGATATCGACAAGAACTGACTGTTCGGTGGTAGAAATATCAATACCATCGGGGACTTGATAGGGTTCTAAGTCAGCGGGATTGATTAAAGATTTCGGCAAGCGAAACATCAATTGGCGACTCCCCCAATTCGCCGTATAAAGCATGATATCAAAACATTTATCTAAAAGCTGTTCTGGCTGACCGCGAAAGTCACCATAATTGTAGAGAAATATGGCTTGAGTGCGATTGAGTTGAACGCGACTGGATAGGGTATGGATATAGTCTTGTTCTTTTTCAGTTAAGGGACGGTCTAAGGCTTGGAATTCGTAATATTGATAGGTGCTCATGGTTGAAATGGGTAGTAGGTTTTGGGTTGAGGATATCAATTATAGCGATTCAGTGGTCTGATCAAGTACAGATATTTAGAGGAGTGCCGCCAATCGTTTCCAAGAAAATAGCCCGCGTGAGCAGGCTATCAGAAATTGGGGTTTCTCATGGGGAGTCTGGATGAATTTCCCTAGAGAATCTTCGGGACTTTAAAATATTCCCCTTCCACATCAGGGGCGGCGTTCATAATGGATTGAAGGTCAGTAAAGGGTTGGAGTTCATCAGGACGAGTGACATTACTGACATCGATCGCCCGGGTGGTGGGTTTGATATTCTCCGTATCCAGTTCGCTCAACTGCTCGAAATACTCTAAAATGCTGCCGACTTGGGTGGTGAATTGTTCTTCTTCGGCTTCAGTGAGTTCTAGGCGAGCGAGGTGGGCGACTTTGCGAATTTGTTCTCGGTCAATCATGGGTAAATTGGGAGGGAGAGGGTGAGGGTGGATGACGATCGCCCTTTAATTTGAGGGAAAAACCGCATCAAACAAAAGGAGATCGCCGCTCAGAGTTGAGGGTGAAAGAAGCCAGAGACTAGAAAAACACATCCATCGTGGAACGTCCCGTGGTTTTGAGCCAGTTTTGGGCCTCAATGTAGTTATTGGGGGCCTGACGGATAGCTTGTTTCCAGTAATCTGCGGCGCGATCGTATAATTCCTCGGCTGCCTCCAGGTCTCCTGCATCCTTGGCTTGATCCCCTTGGTAATGGAAAATCACCGCGATATTATTGAGAGCTTGAGGCATCCGGGGATTGAGTTCCAGTGCTTGATGGTAAAATTCCACAGCTTTGTCGCGATCGCCATTGCTGGTGTGAATCAGGCCGATATTGTAGAGAATATAACTGCGATCGTTGGGGTCTTCTTCCAGACTGAGAGCTTCGGTATAGTTCTCCAAGGCTTCGGCATATTCACCATCGGCTTGAGCCGACATCCCGTCGCGGTAGTAGGCAAAGGCTTCCTTAGATTGTTGATTCGTCGGCAGGATCTTTAAAATGATGTCTGCCATCACGGTAAAGGTTTTGTCGATGAAGTTATCGTTACGTTGTGTTCTGGGCATGGGGGTTTGGGTCTCGCGATTGCTAACAGAGTTTGACGATTGGCTGATTCTTCAATCCTATTGTAGGCATTGTGGTTCCCTCCGCTTGCTCAGAATTGAGTTTCTTGATCCTGATTCAATCCACAGAAAGCCGGGGAGGGGATTTTTTAGTGCCAGTTCAACCCATCTGTAGGAAAATGAAAGAGCCAAATCGCGGTAAAATTGGGGTTCTGGGGCCTGACCTCGGAATGAAATGGGAAACAATCTTAGTTATGATCAGTTTATTGTGACCTGGATCACATTGAAAACTACCAGCCATCGCTGGGAGGCTGAGTTCATGCAACAGGTGCTAGAGGCCCATGAGATTCCCACTCGGATTATTGATTTAGGAATTGTTTCATATTTGGGGACTGGGAGTCCAACGGCTTTGCAAGTGCGTCCAGAAGATCGGTGGACGGCGTTGTTGTTACTCAGTCCCCCAGAAGAAGAGGAGCCTGGGTCCGAACTCTGAATCCAAGAGGGGGTGGAGAAACGTCAGCAGAGGAAGCGATCGCACTCTTGTTTCGGCTTCTTTGATCACAGGCCGTGAAGTTGAATCGGTAAAAAACAGAAGGGATTAAGCGTTTTCATGTCTCTATTTGATTGGTTTGCAAATCGCCGCAAGTCAGGCCCCATGAGCCAAGAGCGGCAAGAGCGAGAGATAGCCGATGGGCTATGGACGAAATGTCCCGAATGTGGGGTGTTGACCTACACCAAGGACCTCAGAGCGAATCAGATGGTTTGTCTCGAATGTGGGCATCATCTGCGGGTAGATGGATCAGAACGAATCTACCAACTCATTGATGGTACGACTTGGATGCCTTTAGATGAGAATTTGCAAGCGGTGGATGCTCTGAAATTCCGCGATCGCAAATCCTACAGCGATCGCCTCCGGGAATATCAAGACAAAACCGGCTGTTTAGATGCGGTGAAAACCGGATTAGGCAAACTGGATGGTTTACCCGTGGCCCTGGGGGTGATGGAATTCAAATTTATGGGGGGCAGTATGGGGTCTGTGGTGGGGGAAAAACTCACCCGCCTGATTGAACGGGCCACCCGAGAACGGTTACCTCTGATTATTATCTGTGCTTCTGGGGGGGCGCGGATGCAAGAAGGGATGCTGTCCCTGATGCAAATGGCGAAAATCTCTGGGGCCCTGGAACGGCATCGGGAGAATAAGTTGCTGTATATTCCGATTTTGACCCATCCGACTACTGGGGGGGTGACGGCATCGTTTGCGATGTTGGGGGATATTATTATTGCTGAACCCAAAGCTACCATTGGGTTTGCTGGACGCCGGGTGATTGAGCAGACTCTCCGAGAGAAGTTGCCGGAGGATTTTCAGTCGGCAGAGGATTTGCTGCAACATGGGTTTGTGGATGCGATCGTGCCCCGGACTCAGATTAAGAAGACTTTGGCTCAGTTGATTTGTCTGCATCAACCCCAGTCGCCGTTGTCTCATCGGATTCCGTTACCGGATGCGATGCATTTGAGTGCCACGGCGATCGAATAGATCTGGGTTCGATCATTAAATCTCTGGCAAAAATCCGGATTGATCCCCCCAACCCCCCTTTTTAAGGGGGGCTTTTTAGAAACGGCGATCGACTAGATCTCGCTTCGATCATTAAATCTCTTGCCAAATTATCTTAAGCCCCCCTTTTTAAGGGGGGTTGGGGGGATCGATCCGGATTTTTGCCAGAAGTCTAATCTAGATAGATCTTGTAGTGTTGATTCGCGAATCAACCCTACATTTAGGGTGTTTTGAAGACTTTACCGGAGTTCTAGGGTTGAGAGTCTCGTGAAACTTGGTCAGTCCAGTTCGTTGGCTGGAAAGTGGGAAAGCATAAAATTCAGCAAAAGTCAAAGGTAAGAAATACCTAATTTGTAGGGAATTTATCAGAGATTGTCGGGAGACTGCGCTTAAGAATGAATGGAAAAATTCCCCAGAGATTCCCCGAGTGGTAGTGGGTGCTCCAGAGATGAGTGCATCATCCATGCTTGAAGCAAAAATGCAATTTTTAGAAAGTGCCACTTACTGGCATGATAATGATATTGAAAATGGCTTAATGTTGACCTGTCTGCCAAAAATTATGGGTTTCGCTGACTTGTCGATTTCGGAAATTGCTGAAGACTATAATCTGCCGATTGAGGAGGTCCTGCGGTGGTGCGATGAGCTCAGGGTTGCTTATAAAAGTCCTCAAACCCGTCTGGCGTTGGAGGATGCCAAGGCAATTTTGAGTAAGATTCACGATAATCCGCAGGAGAATGCTGAATCGGAATGTTCTTGAGCAAACTTAAACCCGGCGATCGCATCTCGAACCCAGATTAGCGGCCAGTGATGGGACCCCAGGCGAGTTCGGTGGTTTACCGGGCGATCGCGAACAAACATCCTTGACATCGAGCCGAAATTATGCACAAACGCGCTAACTGGTCAAGTTTTGACCCGAGCGTGGATGGCGCATTTTGAAAGGAATCGATGGACACAGGAAGCGTTCCGAACCCGTGAGCAACCGAGCTAATCAAAGCCTGAGCTGTGTTTAGCGTTCAATACCATATCCGCTTTTTTTTGAGGAAAACCATGCTGAAAAGATGCATCTGGCTGGCTGTAGCCACTGTATTCTTCACCTTTCAAATATTTGTCGGGAATGCGACGGCAGTGGAACTCGATCGCGGGATCCGCACCGTCCCCTTAAACGACAGTGGCGAGACCGTTGTGTTGAGCTTGCAACAAGTTGAACGAGGCAAACGGGTATTTAACGATACCTGCTCCAAATGCCATGCCGGTGGGATTACCAAAACCGACTTCAACGTGAGTTTGAGCCAAGAAGATTTGGCTTTTGCCACTCCGCGACGGGATACGATTGAAGGGTTAATCGATTACATGAAGAATCCGACGAGCTATGACGGGGAGGTAGACATTTCCGAATTACACCCCAGCATTAAGAGTGCGGATATTTTCGCCGAAATGAGAAATCTGACCGAGGACGATCTGTTCGCGATCGCCGGACACATCCTGATTCAGCCTAAAATCCAAGGCATCCAATGGGGTGGTGGTAAAGCCTACCGCTAAATCGGACCATCGGTTACAGACTGGATTCAGACTCGACCGGGCCTTAGGGATGTTGTAACGGCATCGACTCAAGTGCAAACGGGCGTTTTGGGGATTGGGAAGTCAGCGATCGGCCATCCCTCTCCCCGATGAGAGGCGATCGGCCTCTTGGTGATTCTCCAAACCCCAAAACGCTCTATGCTCACCCTTGAATCCAACCCTTGTCCGTGGCACCGGGGTCGGAGTGAGAGTTTCTAACCCCCCCTGTGCTTATTTCCACTCTGGATTCCCGACTCTTCACCTATCGATATCCAAGGCGAGAATTCGCGATTAAACTGCACCCCAAGTCAAGTGCTAATGTTGCCAAAAATTTTAATCCGCTCAGTGGTGGCGATCGTCGTCATCGGCCTGAGTTTTATGAATTTCACCTTACCGGCACAAGCGGACTCGGTTGACCTCTATTTGCGCCGCTATTTGCAAGTCACCGAGCCTGTGCCCATCGAAATCAATCCCCAAGGCGAAACCCGCTTATTTTCCCCGGAAGCCTTGCATGAAGGCAAAGAGTTATTTAAACAACATTGCCTGAACTGTCATGTGGGCGGGGCCACCTTGCCCTATCCGGTCGTGTCTTTGTCCCTAGAGGACCTCAGCGGCGCGACCCCCCCCCGAAATAATCTCGAAGGGTTGGTCGCCTATATGCGTTCCCCGATGAGTTATGACGGCAGCGAGGACATCTACTGGTGTCGAGAGGTCTCCGAGACTTGGCTACCCACGGACCAGGTGGAAAACATGGCTGCCTTTATGATCCGGGCGGCTCAGAAAGCACCGGGTTGGGGGACCAAAGACTTTAAAGGTTAAGGCCATTACCGGGCATCGAGAGGGTTCGGGTCGAATTTGCAGAGGATTTCCGAATAAGGACAGAACTGCACGCGATCGCGGCCCTCTCGTTTGGCTTGATATAAGGCGCGATCGGCAAACTCCAGTAAAGCCTGGGGGTCTTGTCCGATTGGGACCCCGGCGGCGGTTATCCCCGAAAGTGGGGCAGTCGCCCCGCCAATGCTAATGGTCAGGGGAATTGGTACCCCCTCAGCAGTGATGAAGGGTTCCTGGGCGATCGCCTCTCGCAACTCTTCCCCATATTCCCAGGCGGTTTCCGGTCCAATCCCCACGGTTAAACAAATAAATTCCTCCCCCCCATAGCGATAAAACCAACTATTCGCCCGGGCCCGTCTTTGCAACCGCGCCGCAATTTCTTTGAGCACTTCATCTCCGGTGGGATGACCATAAGTATCATTCACCCGTTTAAAAAAATCCACATCAATGGCAAACAAGCAAATATAGTCGCTATAGACCGACGTCTCCTGAGCCGCAGAATGGGGCAGCATCTGCGGCAGCGCCTGTTCCATCGCCCTGCGGTTGGGTAATCCGGTCAACTCATCGGTCAGGGCCAGAGATTCGAGTAATTTATTCCGAGCAATCAGTTGCTTGAGCAAGGCTTCTCGTTCCGATTCCGATTGTTGCAATAATTCCTGTAAGACCTCAATCTCCGCATACATTTCCATCGGGTCTAAGGCTTGCAACAAACTGGTTTGGGTGATAATTCCCCCGAGTTCCCCTTCATTTCCGATCACGACTAAGCGATGAACCCGCCGCCGTTGCATCTGCTGATGGGCTTCCCACAAGGAGGCAGCCGGGGCGATCGGAAATAAGGGGGCACTCATCACCGTCGCGGCTCTGAGGCGCTCTAGGTCCAGTTCAAGATTGCGGAACTGTAACATATCCCGTTCGGTGATGATACCCACGGGATGAACGGGTTTGATTTGACAGCTATCTGCCGACCAAACTCCCCAGGTTGAATCGAAGGGAGTTGCTCCCTGGTGATCCGCTTGAGCGAGCACGACGCAACTGACGTTATAACTTGCCATCAGTTTGGCAATATTGAGCACCGTGGTCGAAACTGGGGCATGAATTACCCGGGTGATCATCACTTCCGCCACTCGCCGCAGACGCATGAAATCAATCGGTTTGAGGACGGTGCGGATCCCCTGTTGGGTGAGGATACCCATGAGGGTGCCATTCGCATCAAATACGGGAAGATGGCGAATTCGATGTTGGCGAAATAGGGTCAGGACGGTGACGATATCTTGATCTTCGGTTAAGGATTCGGTCAGGGTGAGGACGTTTTTGGTCATCACTTCGCCGATCGCCACCCCTTTAATTGTTTGAGAGGCTGCAATCATTCTGACCACATCCCGTTCTGTAAAAATCCCGATTAACTGCTCCCGTTGAGTCCGGTTTCCTCGCTGAGAGTCTAGGATGAGGACACCACTGGTTCTGGCCCGACTCATCAACGCGATCACGGCTTCTACACTGGTATCTGCCGTGGTGGTGATGGGTTGGGGATTGATCGCCTGTCTAAGAGAAGACACAAACATTACAGCTACATCTTTTTGTAAAATCTCCCCATCACCCTTTAGTGTAAAGGACGAATGCCCAATCCTGATGGGTTGTGTCCCGGTGGAGTCCAGGCAAGAGGATGTCGGAGGGGAGCTAAATTGCCGACTTTGCCTCTACTGTAAAGGGTTTTCCCCCAGAGCGAACAACCGGGTGATCACGGAAATGGGGGCTGGGGTGAGGGGTCTGGCGATCGCCTCGGTTGGAGAATTTATGAAAAACATCACCGAATCGTTTGGCCATATCGCGTTGGATGTTAACGAACCGGGATAAAATACTTTTTGACTGAAAATTCTGAGTTGAATAGAGGAGAACTACTTTGAAGCGACTATTATCCATCGTTTTGCTGGCGATCGCCGTCCTGACTGTTGCCTTCGTGCCTCCCGCCTTTGCTGGAGATGCCGCCAATGGTGCCAAAATCTTTAGTGCCAACTGTGCCGCTTGTCATGCCGGTGGCAATAACGTGATTATGGCCAACAAAACCCTGAAAAAAGAGGCCCTGGAGCAATATGGCATGAATTCTATTGACGCCATCATCACTCAGGTCAAGAAGGGTAAGAATGCTATGCCTAATTTTCTGGGCCGTTTGAGTGAAGATCAAATCGAAGATGTCGCGACTTACGTTATCGAACAAGCTGAAAAAGGCTGGTAGATTGCTCAGACTCATCTGAACCTTCCGAGGCGACTGCACTGAAAGTCGATTGACACCTGGGCTTTCGGATTTCGGGAATTTCTGCCCGTTGAAGATGAAACCCCTCTGGCTCAGGACTTACGCATTATTTAAGAGCCAACCCTAAATGTAGGGTTGATTTGCGAATCAACCCTACAGCATCAGGGGTTTATGCCTAAGTCCTCTGGCTGCCGGAGGGGTTTTTTGCGCGATCTGTGCCCCTGGTTATTTGGCGATCGCCCTGAGATTTGTTATCTTGGTCCCAAACCGTTTGAAAAAAGCAAGATAAAATCTGTGGTTCCTTTACATGATGAAACGCCGACGGAAATTACCCCTTATGTCACTTATGGCCTAATTGTTGTTAATATTTTGGTGTTTTTGTATGAAATTTCTTTACAATCCCAGGGACAACTCGATGGGTTTTTGCAAGACTGGGCTGTAGTTCCCCAACAACTCAGCGCCAGTTTTGCTGGACAACCCACCCCAAGCGCAGTTCCGGAATTGATTACGCTGTTTAGTTCTCAGTTCCTACATGGGGGTTGGTTACACCTCGGGGGGAATATGTTGTTTCTGTGGATTTTTGGAAATAACGTTGAGGACTGCTTAGGGCATCTCAAATACATCATTTTTTATTTAGCCTGTGGCGCTTTAGCCGTTTTAGCCCAGTGGTTTTTTTCGATGGATTCCACGATTCCCTCGTTAGGTGCATCTGGGGCGATCGCTGGGGTGATGGGGGCTTACATCCTGCGCTATCCCAAATCCAAAATTCTCACCCTCATTCCCTTGGGATTTTTCCTGACCACTTTCCGGATTCCGGCAGTGTTCTTTCTCGGGTTTTGGTTTTTCCAGCAAGCCTTGTACGGCATCGCGGGTTTAACCCAACAAACCAATATTGGCATGGAAAGTGGCGGAATTGCCTATTGGGCGCACGCGGGCGGATTTGTAGTCGGTGCAGTGTTAGGTCCATTATTGGGATTGTTTAATAACCGGCGATCGGTCTAACCCTTTCCCAATTCCCCAAGTTAGTAGTAACGACTTCAGTCGTTTCTTGCTCTTAAGTTAGTAGTAACGACTTCAGTCGTTTCTTGCTCTTAAGTTAGTAGTAACGACT
>CAYUEH010000166.1:9396-9700 GCA_964442465.1 uncultured Laspinema sp.
TCAGTCGTTTCTTGCTCTTAAGTTAGTAGTAACCACTTTAGTCGTTTCTTGCTCTTAAGTTAGTAGTAACCACTTTAGTCGTTCTTTCATGTTCGTCAAAGCAGTGCGATCGCCTGACTCGTACCGGAGGGCGGGCATCTTGCTCACTCGCTTAAAAAAGCGAGCGAGACGCTCGCACTCCTTTTTTACAGGCACAATTTTCCCTCTCTCACAAAAAGCATAAAACTTATACAAAATCCCGTCCAAATCATTCCTCATCGCCATTCCCCCTGCAACGTAAACGCCGCCCAAAAATAGGGAGACT
>CAYUEH010000167.1:0-2021 GCA_964442465.1 uncultured Laspinema sp.
TCCCAATCCGACTTGAATCATCTGCCAGTTAATCAAGAAAAATAGCCAGATAATTTGCACCTTCATCCATCCAAACAGTTCCCGCACCAGTCCTAACAGTCGGTCCCCTTGGTCCTCGGTTATCGGCAATGGACTCTCTAACAGTTGCGGCAATAACGGGGAGAGGGTTAAAACGAGGTAAATACAAGTTCCCATGCTGGGTAATAGCCAGAGAATCGGTTTGGAACCCCAGTTATCCGGTTGTCCCGTGATGCCAAAATGGATGGGGATACTCTCGGGAAGGTTTCCCCAGGATTGGAGAATCGCCAGAAAGGTACAGAGAATACCGGCTAAAGCGGCAATTTCCAAAGCCAGTTCCAAGGGCGATCGCACGATTGCTTTTAACAGACTTTCCGTGTTTTTGTTTCTATTCATAAGCGTTTTTAAGCCAAGGTGATACCGATTGTTTTCTATCTTAGCGAATTCCTTCGGAAGCGGCTAACGTCTTACCGAGTCAATGGCTCACCCTGTTTGCATCCCCTTACCCTAGAGAACAGAGTCGGCTAATTCATTTCAATCCTAATCCCTCCCTACTTTTGATTTGTCCGGAAATCTCCATATTCATTTTATGCTGCCATCAGTTTCTCTAATTGTAGTCTATTTTCTGAATTCAAAAGTAACCATCTTGACATCATCATCAAAATTTGGTATTAAAAATAACAAAGTGGTATCATCAAAATTTCCTGCGCCATAGAGTCCGTCTAAATAAATTGTCCTCGGACTGCAAGACGCGCTATAACTACTGCGATCGCGAGTTGTTAGCCATCAAAGAAGACCAATCAGACTCGACCCGGAAGGAGACAGCGACTATCAGGACATCGGGTCACAATCTAGCTCACAATCTCACCCCCATAAAACAAGTCAATGTTAGATAACCTCGATCTCAAACTTTCCCTGGATAAAAAGACGTATCACGAACAGATCGAAGCCTTGATGCAGCAGATTCGAGAGCTACAACAAGCCTGTTGGGAAAAAAAACTCACCTCTATCTTCGTGTTAGAAGGTTGGACGGCTGCCGGGAAAGGGTCTCTGGTCAAAAAAATGGTCGGGTATATGGACCCCCGGGGATTTCAAGTTCATCCGATCTGGCCCCCCAATGAAGAAGCGCGACAACACCATTTTCTGTGGCGGTTTTGGCAGAAACTGCCAGCGCGGGGGAGTATGGGAATTTTCTATCACAGTTGGTACATTCGGATGTTAGAAGATCGGTTATTTGACCGACTGACCGATGCCGAAGTCCCCACGGTGATTCGACAAATCAATGCCTTTGAGCGGCAGATGGTGGATGATGGAGTGGCGATCGCCAAATTCTGGATTCACATCAGCGAAAAAGAACTGAAGCGACGGCTGAAAAAATCCGAAGCAGACCCCCTCACCGCTTGGCGAGTCCGTCCCGAAGACTGGCAACAAGCCAAAAAATACGACACCTACAGCGCCTTAGCCGAAGACATGGTGATTCAAACCAGCACCGGACCCGCGCCCTGGACCCTCGTGGAAGGAGACAATAAGCGGTGGGCGCGGGTGAAAGTGCTGGCAAAAATGGCAACCACCCTCACCGAAGCCCTCGATCGCCTCCACTATCAGATCCCCATGCCGGTTTTGCCCCCCCAAGAACAACTCCAACCCACGGAACCGGATTTTCTCTCCCAAATCGATCTGAGTGTGAGCTTAGATAAACAGGACTATAAAAAACAACTCCGCAAAGAACAAGTAGAACTCACGAAACTGCAACTGGAGATTCACGAACAAGAAATCCCCGTCCTCGTGTTATTTGAAGGTTGGGACGCCGCAGGCAAAGGGGGAGCCATCAAACGCTTGACCGATGTCCTCGACCCCCGCAGTTATGCCGTGAATGCCTTTGCTGCTCCCAGCACGGAAGAATTAGCCCATCATTACCTCTGGCGGTTCTGGCGACGATTACCCCTCCCAGGAACCATTGGCATTTTCGATCGCAGTTGGTATGGTCGAGTGTTAGTCGAACG
>CAYUEH010000167.1:2121-5066 GCA_964442465.1 uncultured Laspinema sp.
TATCCGGTCCCCGGACCTTGGCAAGGGGAGGGTTAGGGTGGGGTCCTCTTGACGCGCTTAATACAGGGTCCCTAGGGTCATCTGCGGTGAAAAAGCGGCCATGTTGGAGGCGATCGCCTCCCGATACTGCTGCATCGCCCCTTCTACATCATGGAAACTGCGAAATTCTGCACCCTCGTAAGTCGCGTCCAAAAAGTTAGCATCCCGCAGATCCGCATCGGTAAAATCTGTCCGGGTTAAATTTGTAGAATTTAACCGCGCTTGATTTAACAACGCTGAACTCAAATCCGCCCCGGTTAAATTCGCGCCGGTAAAATTCACCCCGCGCAGTTGGGCATCCGTAAAATTTGTAAACCTCAGATTGGCCCCGGTGAGATTGGCCCCACTGAGCTTGGCCTCCCGCAAATTCACCCCATCAAGATCCACCCCAGTCAAATCCACCCCATTCAAAAAAGCGCCACTCAGATTCACCCCCGTCAATTGCACCCGATCCAGGATCGCACCGCTCAAGCGCGCCCCACTAAGATTGGCCCATTTCAAATTGGCCCCAGTCAGGTTCGCACCGCGCAGGTTAACCCCTTGGAGATTAGCCCCACATAAATTGGCCTCTTGCAAATCTGCCCCTCGGAGATTGGCGCTGCTGAGATTGGCCCCACTCAATTTGGCCTGATTCAACTGGGCCTTGACCAGAAAGGAACCCTGGAGATCCGCTTTGGTCAGATTCGCCTCGGTTAATCGGGCGTCACTGAGTTTGGCAAAATTAAGATTAGATCGATTCAGGGCAGCGCGAGTTAGATTGGACTTAGTTAAAAACGAGCGAGCGAAATTCACGCCTTCGAGATAGGCACCAGTGAGGTTAACCCCAATCAGGGTCACCCCCACCAATTGAGATCCACGCAAGTCTAAACCCGAAAAGTCTCTAATTCCCTGTTCGTAAAGGGTCAGCCAATGATTAATAGTCATTATGGGTGCTATTTGTATCAACCCAGCACTTTGGAGGAACTGAGGATTTCAATTTTAATTGCTCAACTTCTATCAAGTATGGCGCGGGATCGAAGGATTAACCGTGGATTTTTTATTAATCTTTGTAACACTTTCATCCCCTCGATTGGATGGCTCTTAATCAGTTTAGAGAAAACTACGAACCCCGTCGGTTAACTGCCCAGGACCGACCTTTGATGGGTCTGCCACGCGGCCTCCGAGGGCAGAACTGACATCCTGGAGTCAGCTTTCTCGCCGGTCTAAATTCGATCTTACTGCGGTTGTCCTTGAGAAAAATTTAAGAAACTCATAGATTTGTCAACAAAAATGTAACAAACCAGAATTCCCTCCGAATAAATACTTAAATTTCCCAGGGTTCCCCCAGAATTCCCCCAGAATTCCCCCAGAGTTTCCCCAGAGTTTCCCCAGAGTTCATTGTTTTGACTGAACTACAGCCGTAGGAGCATACAGAAGATGATTCGATCGCCCTTTAACTTGCATCTTAAGGACGTCCAGCAATGTTTCTAGTCATAACCCAGCTTCTCCTGTGGGTAATTGTCGCCCTCCTGATCTGGTATGTCCTCCTCCAGCTTATTCCACGGGAATATCTAACCTGGCTCGGGGGGGCAATCCTGTTAAGTATTATCGTCTTAGCGTTTTTCTTTCCCACGGAACAAGGGGTTGCCACCCTGTGGTACATCCTCTCCTTTCCCCTGCGACCCTTAGGATTGTCCATTGTCCTGTTATGCACCGCCACCCGGATGCCCAAACAGCGCCTGCCTCTGGTTGGTGCCGCCCTCGCTGTCTTGGTGCTCTGTAGCGTACCTTGGCTGGCGCAAAACTATCAATATTGGCTGATTCGCTCTAATTTCCCGATCGCCTCAGTTTGTCCAGCCCAGGAGAACCCCAATCTCGCCCCCGTTGTCGGTCGTCCCGAAGGCATTGTCCTCTTATCCTCGGGCATTTCCCAGCCTTCTTTGCCCTATCAACCCGAATTGATAGAAGCCAGTATGAGCGATCTGATCGTCACCACCGTTCGTCAGTACCAACTCCAGCAACAGGTGGGTCACTCCCCAAGGGTAATTATCGCCGCTCGACCCCAACCCTTTCCCTGGCAAGGAGTGAGCGCGCCTTGGTATTCGGTCAACTCCACAGATATCCTGGAAGCGGACATCATTAGAAGCCTATTAATCGCCCAAGGTGTCTCTCCTACTCATATTTTTGTTTTAAATAAGGTAGAAAATGTCCGGCAAAGTGCCGAAGCCGTTGAAGAACTCCTCCCTCGACTGACTAACCGCAACCCTCGGGTGATCGTCGTCGCCTCGGTTTTGCATTTACCCAGGGCCAGCCTAGCCTTTGAACGCCTTGATCTGGAAGTCATCCCGCGATCGCCCAGTTTTTATCCAGAAATCTGCGCCTTAGACCAAGTTCGCACCGGCATTTATGACATCATCCCCAATGCCACCAGTTTGGCCCTCACCAGCCGAGTCGTCGAGGAATTCTACACCTTGATGTACTATTTCCTTCGCGGTTGGGTCCAACCTTGCGATCGCTGCTTATCTAACTAAATGGGTCTTATGTCATTGGTCCTTTGTCCTTGGTCTTATGTCCTTGGTCTTATGTCCTTGGGAGATGGGGGGGATGGGGTTCATGTTCGTAGTAACGACTTCAGTCGTTACCGCGTTACTTGGCGTCAAGCCAAGTAACGCCCCTTTGGAGGCGATGGAGGAGATGTTCGTAGTAACGACTTCAGTCGTTACCGCGTTACTTGGCCTTACGCCAAGTAACGCCCCTTTGGAGGCTTCAGATCCAGTCCCCAAACAGGCGCTTAAGCCGCTGATGGTGCGTATCATGGCCTCCGCCATGACACGCGAGCAACGACTGAAGTCGTTACTACAAACAATCGGGAAACGACTGAAGTCGTTACTACAAACAATCGGGAAACGACTGAAGTCGTTACTACA
>CAYUEH010000167.1:5166-9635 GCA_964442465.1 uncultured Laspinema sp.
AACAATTGAACCCCATCTCCCCATCCTCCCCATCCTCCCCATCCTCCCCATCCTCCCTATCTCCCCCATCCTCCCCAATCCTCCCCATCTCCCCCATCCCCCTCTACACTAAAGGAGGGGTAAAACAAATCAATTTGACATGGCTCGCTCAAAACTTCAAAAACTGGCCTCATATATGCGTCCCCACTGGCAGAATGCCTTGGTGGGGGTGGTGGCCCTATTTATCGTCAATGCTTTGGGGGTGTACATTCCCCTGCTGATTCGCAATGCAGTGGATGAACTCGGAGTCACGTTTAGCTTCGATCGCATTCTGTATTTTGTCGGAATCATCCTCCTCCTCGCCTCCGTGATGTGGGTAATTCGCGTCGTCTCCCGGATGTTTCTGTTTGGGGTGGGGCGTCAGGTGGAGTTTGACCTTAAACAAGGCATTTTTCAGCACGTCCTCACCCTGGAACCAGCCTATTTTGCCCTGAACCCACCGGGAGATTTGATTAACCGCGCCACCTCGGATGTGGACAATATCCGGCGTCTGCTGGGATTTGCGGTGTTGAGTCTGGTGAATACGATTTTTGCTTATGGATTGACTTTGCCGGTGATGTTGGCGATTAATGTCAGGTTGAGCCTGTTGGCGGTGGCGGTCTATCCGTTTATGCTGATTATCGTGCAGTTATTTAGCGATCGCCTGCGCACTCAGCAGTTGGAAGTCCAAGAACAACTCTCGGGACTCAGTGACTTGATTCAAGAGGATATGAGCGGGATTTCTTTGATTAAAATCTATGCTCAGGAAGAAAACGAACGCCTTGCTTTCCGCCAACTCAATCAACAATATTTACGAGCTAATCTCAAATTAGCCCAAACCCGAAGTTTTCTATTTCCCGTTTTGGGGGGATTAGCCAGTTTAAGCTTACTGGTGTTACTGACCTTTGGTGCCGGGGCGATCGCCGATGGGGTAATTTCCGTGGGGGATTTCATCGCCCTGTTATTGTATGTCGAACGTCTGGTGTTTCCCACCGCCCTCCTCGGATTTACCATTACGGCATATCAACGAGGAGAAGTGAGTATCGATCGCATCGAGTCTATTTTTGAAGCGAAACCGAAAATCCAAGATACACCGGAGGCGATCGCCCTGACAGAACCGGCTCAAGGTCATTTGAGGGCCAATCACCTCACCTACAGCTATCCCGAGGCTCAAGTCCCCGCCCTGAATGCTTTGAGCTTTGAGATTACCCCCGGTGAGACGGTGGCGATCGTCGGTCCCATTGGGTCCGGGAAATCCACCCTCGCCAATGCCATCCCTCGCTTACTGGATATTGGTTCTGGACAACTCTATCTCGATGGCAACGATATCACCACCCTCAAATTAGAAACCCTGCGGGGGAATATCGCTTACGTTCCCCAGGAAAGTTTTTTGTTCAGCACATCCATTCGGAACAACATCCGCTATGGGAAACCGCTTGCTGAGGACCCGGAAATCATTGAAACCGCCAAACAAGCTCAAATTCACCCGGAAATTCTCAATTTTCCGCAACAGTACGAGACGATGGTGGGGGAACGGGGGATTACCCTTTCTGGAGGACAGCGCCAACGCATGGCCCTAGCTAGAGCCCTGCTGATGGATGCCCCAGTGCTGATTTTAGATGATGCCCTCTCTAGTGTGGATAATCAAACCGCAACGGATATTCTCCAAAACCTCTCCTCGGGGACCCAGCGCAAAACGGTGTTGTTTATTTCGCACCAAATGTCTGCTGCTGCTTCTGCCGATCGCATTTTTGTCATGGATCGCGGGGCGATCGTCCAAGTCGGCACTCACACTCAATTAGTCAAACAACCAGGTTTGTATCAGCAACTCTGGAATCAACAAAAGCTAGAGGCACTCTTGCACTAAGCTGGGAAAGCGGTAACAATAAAGCCTCTATAGCAATCCTAAATGATTTGTGACATCTTCTTCTCCCCTCTCCCCCTGAGCTAAGTCGAAGGGCTGGGCCGCCAACGAGAAAGGGGCCGCCATCGTCTTCCACAACTGATTTAGGACTGCTATAGCACCTGAGTCTGGATATTCTTGGCAGTTCTTTTGGAATGAATTAACATGGAAACGGAAAAATTTATCACCATTGATGACGAAACGATTTCACTGCGGCAAGCCCTCGGCTATCTGCGCACCAGTGGCGACCTCCAACAGTTTATTATGAAGATTCTGCGCCAGCACGTCATCGAACAAGAGTTGCAAAGCCAAGCTGATTTGGAAATTGATGGTTCCCTCTTAGAACAGGCGATCATTAACTTTCGCCTCCAAAATCAACTGGTGCAATCCGACCGCTTTGACCAATGGCTACAAAGTCAAAGCCTAACTTATACGACCTTTCGCAATCAGTTCGCCGCTGGGTTGAAAATTGAGGAAATCAAAACCAAAGTCACCGCTGAACAACTGGAAGACTATTTCCAGAAAAATCAGCAAGCCTTTGAGCAGGTTGTTCTCTCGCGAATTGTAGTGGAACAATATGATAAAGCCGTAGAACTGAAAGCTCAAATCGAACAAGCTGGGGCGAGTTTTGAAGCCTTAGCCAAAGAGCATTCTATCGCGGCTGAAAAAGCCTATAATGGCATGATGGGAGCGATTCTGGTCAGTCAACTTCCCCCGGCGATTCGCGATGGGATTTCCTCCGCTCAATCGGGAGATCTTGTCGGTCCGATGGAATTGGAAGGTCGCTACAGCTTATTGCGCCTAGAACAACGGATCCCAGCTACCCTAGAGGGACAACTCAAACGTCAGCTTCAAGAGCAATTGTTTGAGCAGTGGTGGCAAAGCAAACTGCAAAATAAAAACGTTAAGTTGCAGGTTGAATAACTCAGGGAATAGGACAGGGTAGAGTTTTATCTCCCCAGGACAAGAGACCGGGTTTCTTACCAAAATGTCGGCTAATCGGCAGAAATTTTGTTAAGAACCCCAGTTGGTGGTCCTGTTATACGGAATTCGGTTGTGAGAGGTCTTTAAAAACGAGTAAGCCATTAGACCTCTTGCCTCATTCTTTAAAGCCCCCCTTCTTAAGGGGGGTTGGGGGGATCAATCCTTTTTTTTACAAGAGGTCTATTGTAGGGTGGGCACTGCCCACCGTAAGGAAAGGTGGGCAGTGCCCACCCTACTTTTAACTACTTTTACCAACCGGATTCCGTATTACAGTTATTTACTTGTTTCGAGAGGGAGCGAGTTCCTCTCATCCCTGTGTTTGATTGGCTCTACTTGGGGTTTAGGGTAGAATCAAAAACCGAAAACATTATTTTTGTTTAATCACTAATACGGTGATATCATCATAAACTTTTTGAGTGCCAATATAGCCCATGACGTCATCAATAATTCTTTCTCGCATTTGATATGCACTTAAATTCCAGGAAACGCTCACCACTTCACACAGGCGTTCTAATCCATACTGAACCCCATTGATATCTTCTGCTTCGGTAATCCCATCGGTATAAAGCACCACCCCATCTCCGGGATTTAACTGAAACTCAGTGTGATTCAAGAACTCTCCAATATCCGGCTCAAGACCCACATACAATCCTAAATCCAGAGTATCAATTCGTTCAATTTCGCCCCCCTTTCTAACGATGATAGCCTCTTCATGTTGTCCACTAATTTTCAAGTCTCCCTGGTGGTAATCCAGAATCGCCAAAGTCATATTTTTATCGATATTCATCCGCTCGATATTCTTATAAATGGCGCGGTTAATAATTTCTAAAAACCGAATCGGGTCATTTTCTTCACTTTCCAACAGGGCGCATCTAGGAGTTGGGGGAGGGGCCAGAATTGGAAACAAAGTTCGCATCCGAAAACAAGTCGTCGAAGCGACCATTTACCCAGGCTAGGCGTAAATGCAGCAAGTGATTAAATCCCTCAGAACTCCATCGCATACCTACACCCTTAAAGCGCTGTTGGATTAACCATTTACAAGCACTCTCGACCATCCCAGAACCTCTGGGTATAAATCCGCTTCAAAACTTTTATAAGTAATATAGCAATCCTAAATGATTTGTAACAAAGATAGCGAGCAAGATGTTTGGGCTCCGCTTAAGGCGTAGCCGTAAGCGGTGGCTGCCGGCTGCGCGTAAGCGCTTAGGCTTTACGCACTCCACAGGAATCAGATTTGGATCCATGACACAACTGATTTAGGACTGCTATATGATTTTCATGAGTTTTCAAATAGTTATGTACTCGGCGGATAATTTGGCGTTGGCTAGGGGTTAAACAACCCTCGGGTAAAACTTTTTCTAATTCTAAAATTACTTCTTTTGAATCTCCATGTCTTACGGTGATGTCGCCACTGTTTAAACCCGTTTTTTGCTTCCCTCGTCCGGCCATCTTTATAAGCGGCTGCCGCTGACCACAAATGTCCAGCCGCATGATAAAAATCTAATACCCCTATAGCAGTCCTAAATCAGTTGTAACAGATATAATGTAAGGAGGAGACCCGACC
>CAYUEH010000168.1:0-9621 GCA_964442465.1 uncultured Laspinema sp.
TGCCAATGCCCCCATTTTTGAAAATACCTTCATATTCCGAAGTCACCAAAATCGCTACATTTTCCGGGGCTGGTGATAATTTTTCCTCGAAGGTTGCTTGAAAGCGGACAGTAAACTCCTTCTCCCAATCCTTTGCAAAAATGTTTGTTTTCGCGAGCAATTTGTGCTGATTCATTTTTTATCCTCTTAGTAGGGTAGTCCGGTAATGCGGTAGTCATTCGGTAGGCTGTGTCTTGGCACTCCATTGATTAATCTAATCAGAGATTTTAATATCAATGACAAAATTTATCGAAAAATCTGGCTGTCCGGGTAAACGAAACACTACTGGGACGGTTGCTTTTCTATCAACTAATCTTCCGTAAATCATTCCACGATCCTCTCACTAGCCCCACCAAAGCCAATTGCCACATCATACCCAATTCGCATCGTAAACAATCTGGCATTAGGTTTTTTTTGCTTAAATTTTAAGGCGGTCTCTACGCCATTTTTATCAATCCCATATTCGCCAGTTTCAGCATCAATTACAATCATTGTGCCAATGTTTTCCCCCGACTCAACTTGTTGGCGAATGCCCTTATCGTAAAATTGTTTGGCTCTTTGCGCCACTTCTTCCACCGTCCAAAAAATAGCCTGCGTCATTATTACACCTGTTTTTTTTAATGATTATTAATCAATCGCTCGACTTCTGGAGGAGCAAAGCTGGTAATCTCTGTCATCAAGCAATAGTAGCAGCATTTTTTAACCGATCGCAAATTTGTTTTCAGCAGCAGGAAAACTTAATTATTAGTCCTATCGCATATTTGCAATAGCGTTCGTAACGCACCGAAGACAACCCAGTATTTTTATAGGATAGTTCCTACCAGAATGACTTGACGATCGCCCCATGACAAAAACAGGATCGTTCATATTATTCGTTATTCGTTATTTATCCTACCCCCACACTCTCCTACACCTATTACACTCTCCCACACTCCCCACACTTTATAATCGCCTGCGGATAATCTCCGCCAATCGAGCTTGGTGCTGCTCGGATTTAATCTGATTCAATTCTACGGCTTTTTGGGACAATTCAGCTTGAAACTGTTCTAACTTTGCTTGTGTTTGCTGCCGTTGGCGATCGGACAGTTGTAATTTGGCTTGGGTTTGTTGTAGCTGTTGTTGAGATTGCTGTAACTCGGTTTGAGTTTGCTGTTGCTGCTGTTGAGCTTGCCGTAGTTCGGTCTGAGTTTGCTGTTGCTGCAACTCTAATTGCGCTAATTCGGCTTGGGTTTGGTGCAATTGCGTGCGATCGCATTCTAATTCAGCTTGGGTTTGCTGTAATTGAGTGCGATCGCGCTCTAATTCGGCTTCGGTTTGCTGTAATTGGGTGCGATCTCGCTCTAATTCCGTTTGGGTTTGCTGGTGTTGGGTTTGGGTGGTTTGCAATTGTTCTCGCAGGTGTTCGAGTTCCGCTTGGGTTTGGGAATAGTCCTCTTTTAAGGAGGCTAATTCCGTGGTTTTTTGGTGCAGTTGTTCGTTAGCTGCGGTTAACTCTCCTTGCAGTTGACTGCGGGACTGTTCCAGGTGGGTTTGGAGGGTGGTGAGTTCGGTTTTGAGGCGGGGAATGGCGCGATCGGGATGCAGGGAGTCGAGTTTTTCGGCGATGAGTTCGGGGGTGAGGGGGTCGTAGGTGTAGGGTTCAGTTTTGATGAGGGTTACGCCGTCACCACTGGGTTTTTCGCCGTAGATGTAGCGATCGTAAAAGTCGTCGGGAACTTCGTAAATTTCGGTTTCCTTAGCTTCCTTAGATTCTCTATAACAGAAGTAAAGTGGTGCGCTACCCGGAATTAGAGCAAGGCAAGTTGCCGCAACCCTATCGGTACTGCTTACATTGGAAGTTGAGCCGTGAAACAGCTTTCTGTCAAACAGGATAGCTTGACCCGCTTTCAACGGAATCAAGGTTATATAATTCTCGTTAAGACAAGACAATTCTTTTGCCCCGTAAGGCAAGCAGGTGAAAGTGTAATAGGGTCGCTTCTGAAGGTTTAGTCTGTGACTACCTTTGACAACATATAGACAGCCGTTGTCAGCATCAACGTCGGTCAATGGACACCAAATTCCTAGTGAGAGATAGCGTGACTCATCTGTAAAGTAAGGGCCTTGATGTAATTCAAATACATTGTTTCCGGAATTGGCTTTTTTACGAAACCAAGGACAAAAAATCGCTCGGTAGGCAGGAAGAATTTTTGATAACTTAGGAGCGATCATTATTTTAAATGTATCGCTAATTTTCTTCCGATAACACAAATCAGAAGTCACAGCAGTAATATTAAATCCACCTGCTGCTATGTCTTTCGGAAATAGGTGATTCTGTTCAAACTCCCGTAAATCCTCCAGTTCATCCGAGGTTAAAAACTCCTCTAGCACCACATAACCCTCCGTCTCTAGCTGCTGCCGCACGGCTGGTGTTAACGGTGCGACATTGGTAGGAGTCGGACGGGGTGCTTCAGTAGTGGGCGGGGTGGGGTTTGGTATGGGCGTAAATCCGGCTTTGATGACCTGGAACATTTCCATTGTGCGGACTTTAAGCGACGGGTAAAACAGGATCGCGGTGAGTGCCACAAAGATGAGGAATTGGGGATTTTGTACCGCCAGGGTGATGGCAAGGGCAAGGGGTAGCCAGACTTCATAGAGGTCGTGGGGGATGATGTTTTGATTTTTGGGCGGGGAGGGGGTGAAGGGATGGGGGGCGGTTTTGATGTTAACGGTGGTGAGGAGCAGATAGACAGCAAAAAAGGTAGTCAATGCGGGGGTAGATTGGCACAGGAGCAAGGCCACACCACTGAGTAAGAGGATTTCAACGGGGAAGACGAAGCGGTCGATCCACCGTTGGACAGTTTGGGGTGGTTGTTGGGTGACAAAGGTGGCAGTCCCAGAGTTGAGATCGTTGGCGCGATCCCAGAGTTGGTGCAGCAAAATGCCGCGCAGCCCGACGAAAAAGGCATGGGCGGCGGCAATTCCGGTGAAAATGAGGGCGTTGCGGGGTGGGTCAGGGGTTTGGCTGAGGACGGTAGCAGCGACGAAGAGGGTAGGGACGAGGTGCGCTCCGGCGGCATCGCTGAGGATGCCCCAGATGCCCCGTTCTTTCAGGCGCAGGGGAGGGACGGAGTAGAGGGTGGGGAGCAGATAGTTGGCGGTGAGCAGGGCGAGGGGAATTGTGCCGAGGTGGGTGAGGAGGGGGGCAGCGAAGCCCGTGCTAATGAAGAGGAGGCAGAGGAGGAGGCGTTGCCAGGGTTGAAGTTGGGCGGCGGCGTTGGGTTTGTGGGCTTTTTGGTCGGTTTCGATGTCGCAGATGTCGTTGAGAAGGTAGCCGTAGGCGGCAACGGAGGTGATGGACAGGAGGGCGGTTAGGGTGGTGAGGGTGGCGGTTGTGGGGGGAAGTTGGAGGAGGAGGGTTTCGGCGTAGGCGATGGTGAGGAGGGGCGCGATTTTGTAGAGCCACCATTCTTGGGAGCGAACAAGACGGCATAGACTGTTCACATTACTAGGCTGTTGAGTTGGCTGTAATTTTAAGTCTCTGTACCGAGCCAAAGCCTCCAAACAAAAGCCTGTTGTGAGTTCCGCAGACCCATACATCGCTTTATCTGCGTGACCGCCATACCAAGGAATTCTGCGCCACGAACCATCAGACTGTTGGTTTTGAATCAAGAAATCAAGGGCAGACGTTAGATTATCCCCATCAAAGCCACAATTCAGCAAAGAGCATACAGCTAAAGCTGTTTTAAGCTCATCACCAAACGAGCCGTTATATTTCTGAAGGCTTAATATCCGTTCAATTAATTCTTCTTTGATTGAGTCAAGGGGACTATGACGGCTGTAGATAATTCGAGATAGGGCATAGTAGAATGGCGTAACATGATTGTAAAATGGGCTATAGAACTGCTCTGGACTGCTATGGAAGACTTCTATTAGGTAATTAATAGCGTCTTGGCATTCTTCATCAGCATCTAAGTATAGAACTGTGTTCGCATTGACAACACAGCAAATATCTTCCTCTTGATTGATAACCCATTCGTCGTTTGAATGTAGTTTATTTTGCTTAGGAGTAGATAGAAGCCAAGTATAAAATAGACCGTTAGAGGTTCTATTATTGAGGATAATATCTCGATTGTCAGGAAATTCTATATTATTCGACTTTAGAAGCTGAGATATACAACAAGTATCATCTAGGTCAGGTGGAATTAAATTATGCTTTGGGTTACGCGATGACCAATATCTCCACAAGCCATAATCTTCTACTTCTCCTTTCAGAAATTTTGTTCCTTTATCTCTGATTTGCTGTACTCTTTTGTCTGACTGCAAGAAGCTCAGTGAATTTAGGATAAGCGCAGTAGAAAAGGGAGAGCTATCAAATTGCCACAGGCTTTTAGCTTCATCCTGTTGCCGGATTTCTGTTCTGAATTCTCCATGTGGCAATTGGGTTGATGTGAGAAATTCAATTGACTTTGTCATGGCAAAATTCATAACCTTTGAAGTGACAAAGACTAAAACTAATACCAAACCGATTTAGCTGGGTTAAGTTACGACAGCTATGTTTTGACATGGCTCGTCGGTTTCTATAGCAATCCTGAATCAGCGACGAAGGTCTCAAAATCCCTCTCCCCAGTTTGGGAGAGAGATTTAGGGTGAGGGTGATTTCACGAATCACAGAGGATCGCTATAGATCGGATTTAGCGGAATATTTCGTTTTATCAGCGTGTTGTTTGTCTGTTGGTGTAGCCGTTACAATGAATCCATTACTACCTATCGCAACCTTGAGAAACTTATCTTCGTTTATCTGGTAAGTAACACATAACTCTTTTTCAGAACTTTCTCCTTGTCTAATCTCATATCCATAAGCCATATATGCCCCATCTTTTAGAACTCCATACAGAAAGCTTGAAAGCTCTTCTTCGTCTTGTCCTTCTTCTTTTAGGCTGAGATTAAATGATTTTTTAAAATCAGATTTATGCTGACTCAGTATATGTGAAATTCCAGATTTTTTATTGCCTTTAGCTAAATAAACCTTAGCACCTTTGTTAAAGTATGAGAGAACTTCGTTTTCGTTGGCTTCATCATTTACAATAGCTCGCTTTATGTCAAGAGACCAATACTTACTTTCATCAGTAGTATGACTTGAATTCATAGTTTTTTAAAAATAGAATACAATCCAGTATTTATATGGCAACTTTTGTGTTCTCTTTACCACGTCTATCAAATTCAGACTCACATCCTCTCATCTTACTCAAGATTTGTCAAGCCTGACCGACAGCCAGATTGCCAATGCCCACTCATTCCCACACCCAAGCCGTCCTCAACCACTACCAAAGAGCCTTAACCTTCTGCCCCCAACCCGCCAAAATCCAGTAACGCATCGCGGGACGACCCTGGACGCTCTGGGATATCCCCAGGCGATGGAACATTACCTCCAAACACAGGCGCTCAATCCCCAGGCACAATGGCATCATCGGCAATTATACTCTAGCCTGCAACACCTTGCTCGTCAAAAATCCCCTAGACTGCTCGAATTTTGCCAGCGCATCGTCAATATTGTCGCGCCAAACACCCATCACCACCCAAATCGGGGCTTTACCACCTTACTCCTCTCCACCGCCTATCGTTACTTGGAAGAGGGCGATATGGCCACCCAAGGACAAACCCAACGCGCCCGAAATCTCCTCCATCAGGCTTACCGTGCCATCCTAGAGCCAACCTATCCCGAACTGATTGCCCAGGCTTGGACAGAGCAACGAGAACGCCCGCCCAACTTTCTCATCATTGGCGTCTGGAAATGCGGTACAAGCTCCCTTTACCACTACCTGAGTCAACATCCCAAAATACTGCCAACCCTCGTCAAAGAACTGTGCTATTTCACAGGCTTAACTCATTGGCAACAACCGAAAACTCGCACAGATTATCTCGATTACTTTCCACCCATCAAAGATCCCAGTTATCAAACCGGAGAAGCCACCCCCGGATACATCATTCAACTCGACCTTGCCCAACATCTGCGTCACTGGTTTCCAGAGATTAAAATTATTATCCTGTTGCGAAATCCAGTCAAACGTGCCATTTCAGATTTTTATATGCGCCAAAGCATCAGTGACCCCACTTTTGCCCAAACCCTTGACGGCGTAACCCACATTGATTTAGGTAAAGTCGATGCCATTGCCGACCAACTTTATGCCGACCTAAAAACAGGGGTTAGCTGGCTGCAATGTTTCTTCAAACAACAGACAATTGTTCAAATAGACATCAGCTTAAACTTAGCTCGCAACCTTGCCTTTAGCCAGTATATCCGCTATCTTCCCCAGTGGTTCGAGCAGTTTTCCACAGAACAAATTTTGGTAATTCGTAGCGAAGACTTATTTCAGAATACCCCAAATACCATGCAACAGATTTACACCTTTTTAGGTCGGGAATATCACCCCTTACCGGAATATCGTAATGTGAATCAGCGGCAGTATAGCGCGATTAGTCCAGAACTTCGTCAACAGCTTACGGCGTTTTTTCAGCTTTATAATGAACAACTCGAAGATTATTTAGGACGAAAATTCAACTGGTAGCTAAAAAAATTTTGCTAGGGGATAAGAAATAATAGCTGTATCTTCTGTCATAATGATTAGATTATGTTCTAAAGATTGACAAAGCAAAAGGCGATCGAACGGGTCTTTATGTAAAGGCGGTAACTTGGCTAATTGAGCAATCGCGCTTTCATCAATAGACAAACTAACAATCTGGTGTCTTTCACGCTGTTTGGGAAGGTAAATTTCCGGTGACTCCGGTAAGGGCAATTTTCCGAGTTGATATTTTATCATTGCTTCCCACACCGAAACGACACTCAGATAAACTTCGTTCTCTCGATCGCTAATCGCATTACGACATCTTTCATCGAGTCGGCTATTATTTGTAATCAACCAGAGAAAGATATGGGTATCTAATAGGATTTTCATGGATTTTCAAACAAGTTAATAATTTCTTCAGGAAGAGGATCGTTAAAATTATCAGGGACAACAAATTCACCCTCACATAACCCAATGGGACGGGGTTCTTTTTGAGGTTGGTTTGTTGAGATTGGGTTGATTTCAGCGATCGGGCGATCGGACTGAGTAATGATTAAGTGATTACCTTCTTGGATCAATTTGATAAATCCTGATAAATTTTGTTGAATATCATCTATGTTTAGGTTAATCATGGCTAGTTTGGGGTTAATTAGGGTTTAAATACACCTTGGGTTAAAACCCAAGGCTTCAAGGGGAACAGCAAAAATACTGTATTTTACTGAGCCACCGTCTGCAAAAGTCCGTCTTAAAGTTTTGGCCTTGGTGTAGGCTACTATAATAGCACCTCTAAAATTCCCGGCATAAGGAACTGTAGGACTTATTTTCTGGTGTTGAATAGCGCCTTTCTAATAAATCAATAAAATCCCAGAGTAAAGCTTGCGCTTCTTCTGGTAACTCATTGATATCTTTTTGGATTTGTTCAATATGAATCATTCTTCTCAATTTTAGCCCACTGCGTAATCACTCATTTCCCGCATGAAAGGAGGGTGAAACCCTAGCACAATATCTTGTTTGGGGACACCTAAATCAACTAAATCTGCTGCAATATCATGCTCCGTTGAATTATAAAAAATCCAGACCTTACCCTGGCGAATATCAAGATGGATCGCACAATGATGAACCCAACGCTGATGTTGCCAACCCAGATGTACAATTTGATAGCGATCGCGCTGCGTATCAAAAATCGTCTCCACCTCAATTTCGCCATAAGCGGGTTTACTTTCGGCATAACCCATCAACAATTGTTGGACAATTTGTTGATAAGTGTTTAATTGATCCGTTACTCCTTCCATAGGACAATTTGCTCCAATTCAATGTCATAGACAATAATCTTTACAGAGTTTTCTTGCAGCATTAAAGCCGGGAAATCTAACTGAAAGAAGCTGTTATAGACTAGATGGGGGATGGCAAGATAGAGAATGCGATCGGGGTCTTCACGGCGTAAGGCAGCCCGATAGTTAATAAACTGTCCCAACGCTGTATGAAACTCTGAAATTGCCGATGCACTGGCCAAAAAACTTTTGATTTCAACGGCAATTTTCTCATCTTCTCGCTCTGCTGCTAGTAATCGTTCTGCTCCCAGGTCAATTTCCATATCAACCCCACCGACTTTAATTTGAAGGGGATCGTGAGTAACATTCCACCCATCTGATTCAAGCGCTGTCTTAACAACTTGATGAAAGCGATCTTTAGCCACAACAAGCGATCCAATAAGCGAAGTGTAATTCTCAACCTATTATACAAAGTTAAGAGCGATCGCATTCCCTCAATTTCTTGATTCTTCTTAACATTCCCACCCATGACCTGTTCCACCCTCATTCACCTCCTACAAACCCGCGCCCAGCAACAGCAATTTCACCAAGCCAAAATCGCAATTTATTGAGGCGCAATTTATTGAGGAACTTGAGTGATTTGCGCGATCGCCTCTCCCAGTCGGGTAAAATGATTCGGATTAAGCGTGAACAAAATATCAACTTTTGCTTTCAGGGCTGCTTGGGCAATGAGAGCATCAAAAATTCCTCCACCCGGAAGTTTGAGCGCGACCATACAAGAGATTGCTGACTGATAATCTGGTCGGTCTAGAGAGACCACTTGTAGATATTGCAGCAAGTCTGTAATTACACTTTCGGCATCACTAGGAAGTACGCGAGGTTGAATCGGCAAACGGGTTAGAATCGAATAGGTTTCTGCTAAACTATGGGTAGATAAGTATCCTTGCACCTGTCCTAATTGTGCTGATTGTAGCTGAGGAAAACAACGAGTATGTTCGGGATGTTGAGTCAGAGAAGCCGCCACCACCACAGAAGTGTCAAATAAAACTTTCATGTCTATAGAGGATGGGGATCTTCGCGCAATTGCTCAATCAATTGATTAAAATCAATGTGAGCCAGAGAACCTGTCTCAATCACTAGCAGATTTTCTTTGCGCTGAAGTCGCGTTGGCATTGAATCAGAAGGGGTTGGAGAATGTTTAGCGCGATTTTCGTTTCGAGAGGCTGCGCGATCTAGATCGGCTTTTAAGAACTCTAAAATCCTGATCTTCTCAGCTTCGGATAGATTTTCTAGGATAGGGAGTAACTCAGAAACAGTCATTTTCGTTTGTCCATGCTACCTTTTCAGTTTAAATCATTACACATCATTTAACCCACAATTGCGCGATTCTCGTTTCGAGACGCTGCGCGAACGCATTCCCTCAATCTCTTGATTCTTCTTAACATTCCCACCCATGACCTGTTCCACCCTCACTCACCTCCTACAAACCCGCGCCCACCAACAGCCCAACCAACTCGCCTACAGGTTCCTCAAAAACTGCAAAACCCCCACCAGCCAACTCACTTACCGCCAACTCGACCAACAAGCAAAAGCGATCGCCGCTTACCTACAAACTCAACTCTCACCAGGGTCTAGAGTTCTCCTCGTTTATCCCCAAAGTCTTGATGCGATCGCCGCCCTGTTTGGTTGTCTTTACGCTGGAGTCATCGCCATCCCAGCCCCAGCCCCAGACACCACCCGACTCAAACGCACCTTACCCAGACTAGAAG
>CAYUEH010000169.1:0-9593 GCA_964442465.1 uncultured Laspinema sp.
GCCATTGTAGAACTCCAAGATGTTTATAAGATTTATGGGTCCGGAAATACAGAAGTGCAAGCCCTCAAAGGTGTGAATTTAACGATTCATGAAGGGGAATATTGCTCAATTATGGGCGCATCGGGTTCGGGAAAATCTACGGCTATGAATATTATTGGTTGCTTGGATAGACCGAGTAGCGGATATTATTATCTGGACGAAGTAGATGTTACTCAGATGGAAGATGCGAATTTAGCCAAAATTCGCAATTTAAAATTAGGATTTGTTTTTCAACAATATCATCTGTTACCACAACTGAGCGCTTTAGAAAATGTGATGTTGCCGATGGTTTATGCGGGAATTCCCGCCTCGGAACGGCGGGAGCGATCGAGGGAGGCATTAACGCGGGTTGGCTTAGAAAATCGGATGAATAATAAGCCGAATCAGATGTCTGGGGGACAACAACAACGGGTGGCGATCGCCCGGGCGATCGTCAACCGACCTGTTTTACTCTTAGCCGATGAACCCACCGGCGCTTTAGATACCAAAACCACGGAAGAAGTCATCCATATTTTTTCAGAACTGAATGCCAGTGGCATGACCATTGTCATGGTCACCCATGAACCAGAAGTCGCCCGCGCCAGTAAACGAATTGTCATGTTTCGTGATGGAGAGGTCATCCAATCCCATCTCACTCCGGCTGATTTGCATGGCGCAACATTTTAAAGGCTATGGTGGGAGGATTTGGCCCGATAATTCTACCGGACAAGGCTCTACTCTGATTTTTTAAAGGGATTGGAAGGAGTGAACCTCACTAACTGGACTCTCTAATGAGTTTCTTTTGTTATCAATTATCAATTTTTGTTTGTGGAAGGAGATTATTTCCCCGCTCGCTGCTCGTTTAAAGACAAAAATTGGGAATTCTATTAAGCCCGATTAACATCGGAAACCTGAAAGCAAAGAAAAACTACCGGAAACCGCTGATAAATCTACCTAGAGGAGAAGGTTTCCGGCCTTTCAGTTATTTATTATGGGAGAGAGATTAAACGGTATTTTTCTCCAAAAGACCGGAGAGAATCTCGCTCTCACTAAAGTGAAAATACCATAAAACTAGCCAGTCCTGGTGATAAAAGCAGGTCCGCTTAGTCACCAACTGTTTGGGCTTTTGAGTTTCTAAAGTATGAGGGAACTCAACCGGCTTTGGATGACTGGTCGATGGAAACAGAATAAGTCGGCTCAAACCTATGGATCCAGCCAGCCTCAGCCCGGGAAAGAGAAAATAGCTCTTTGACAACCGGATTGAGGATGAAGCCCTGACTGAGAGGGAAACACCGATTGATTCTGGCTTCAAACCCGGGGCAGAGGGTCCCCACTGCGGAGGATAAGTTACCGGGTTGGGGTCTGGTGGAGGTGATGGAAGTCACCGAGATCTATTACCGAGGGTCACGGACGGCAGCAGAGTGCGATCGCTCACAAGGTCGCAACCGATGATTCATAATAAACTCAAGGGAGTTATTTTATAAAAATGCCATCGTTAAAATACAAAACGACGGAACTCAAAAGGGGATGGACTAGGGCAGTTAATGATGCGCGAATGGAGAATCCGATATCAGGTGTGATTAAAAAATCATCGACCCCAGATAAAGAACCGCCCCTGATCTTGATCGTCGATGATGACCGTTTTATGCGGGATCTCCTCCGTCAAGTCATGGAAAAAGAGGGTTATCGAGTAGCCGAGGCGGAAAATGGCCTTCAGGGTTTAGAGGCGTACATTCGTCTGCATCCCGATATGGTTTTGCTAGATGCCATCATGCCCGTTATGGATGGTTTTACTTGCTGCACTAGGCTGCAAGCCATGTTTGAAGATGATTCTTCAGGGGAAAATGACTTTGCATCCCATACCCCCATCTTAATGATTACCAGTCTTGAGGACAGTAAATCGGTGGACCATGCATTCGAGGTAGGTGCCGTGGATTTCGTCACAAAACCGATTCACTGGGCAGTTTTGCGTCAACGGGTGAGACGGTTGCTGGAACAAGCGCAGCTTTATCGACAGCTACAAGCGGCGAATGAGGAGTTGCAGCGTCTGGCATTTTTGGATGGGTTGACTCGGGTTGCCAATCGTCGGGGTTTTGACCAAGCATTAGAACATGAGTGGCGGCGACTGATTCGGGAAAGTGTTTCGGCGAAAAATGCCGGGACAGAAACTCGTTTTGTCCAAAATCCCGCATCTCTGTCATTGATTTTGTGTGATGTAGACTTTTTTAAGCTCTACAACGATTCCTGCGGGCATTTAGCCGGGGACGAATGTTTACAGGAAGTGGCAGAGGCCCTGAGGCGATCGGTGAACCGTCCCGGGGATTTGGTGGCGCGTTACGGGGGAGAAGAATTTGCGGTGTTGCTTCCCAATACCGATGCCGCAGGAGCGGTGAGTGTGGCCCAGAAAATTCGGACTGAAATCCGCAATTTACAGATTCCCCATCCCACTTCTTCGGTGAGTGAATTTATTACCGTGAGTTTGGGGGTAACTGCCACAATTCCTTGTCCGAGTACGGTCCCCTCTGAGTTGATTTCTATTGCGGATAAAGCCCTCTATCAGGCGAAAGAATCGGGACGCGATCGCCTGATTCTAAAAATTTTTATTTTGCCCAATTAAGGGAACTCCCAAAATTAACATCTCCCCAATATCTTGCTCAGTTTCGCTGACTGAAAACTGGGGAGTTTCCTAAGATCACAAACCAATAGGTTGGGAAGATAAAAATTGTGGGTTGGTCCTGATTTTAAAAGATAGAAAAAGGGTGGGAATTCCCACCCTTTTTCTGTTCAAACCACAGCGGATAAACTTACTTGTGCCGTTTGGGCCACCGGGGAAACTTCATCTTGCGCCAATGTTTCTAAGATGGGACGAACTTCAGGACCGCCAAGCAGTCCCAACGCTTGAGCGACGCGATGGCGAATCTGCCAATCGGCATCGGTGGCGTAGGGAATTAATAAGGCAGTAGCGCGCTGATCGCCCAGTTCCCCAAACGACCCGATCGCCGCTGTTTTGATCAGACTTTCTGAAGAATTTAAAGCATCTTCTAAAAGCTCAAAAGACCGACTATCCCCTAATTCTCCTAAAGCAGCAACAATACTGAGTTTCAGCAGCCACTCCGAGGTATTGTGATAAATCTGTTGCAACTCTTCAAATGCTTCCGTTAATTGCAAACCCCCGAGAGAGTCTGCTGCTGCCGCTTGGACATCAGTTTCAGAATCATTTAACAGGCGATCGCGCAGGACCCTTAAAGCCACATCTCGATCCAGCTTACCCAAACTGGCCATTTGACTCACCGCTGCATACCGCACCCGGGCACTACTATCTTGAATCGTCGGTAAAATCAGTTCTAACGCGATCGCCGGTTCAAGTTGCCGAAGTTGATTCACTCCGCGTAGGCGATCGCCCATTGTTTCTGAATGCAGTAATTCCCTCACTGACTCTGGAGTAACGTTCATTTTTTATGATCTGTTCCTTATCTGGTATTCCTTAACCGAAATTAAACGGATCTTCAGTCCCCTTGATCCATCGCTTCGTGATGATCATTCACCATTTTTCTCCATCGAGACCTCAACCCTATCCCCCTGGGAATGTCAATTCTTACCCTTCCTCCGTTGCCATCGCCCGCACAATATCGCCCCGGGTCAGGATGCCAATTGGCTTACCCCCTGAATCAATCACCGGCAAGCGATGTACTCCCTTCTCATGCATCAATTCAGCCGCCTCTCGTAAAGACTTCTCGGGTCTAATCGTTTGAGGATTTTTAGTCATCACTTCCCCCACGGTTTGTCCCAGAGCTTTATGTAAATCCCGCTGATATTTCGCTGGATTTTCTAAATAAATCACACTATCAAGCACCATAATATAGGGCGGCGGCGTCACCCCACTTTCTCTCCACATCAAGTCTCCCTGGGAAATAATCCCCATCAACTTTCCGGCAGCATTCACCACAGGCAGTCCACTGAACCGCCGTTCCGCCATAACCTGAATCGCCTCATCCAAAGAGGTCTCTGAAGTCACGACGATCGGCTCTCGGGTCATAATGTCGGCAACTGTTTTCGCCATGTTCTTTTATCTTGATCTCAAGCTAATTTGTGAGTGTCATCTCAAACATTGAACTCTTTGTCCGGCTGCATCTGTGGGGGCGAACTTGATGGCTTAAACCCAGCCTGATCTATTTTTTCCCCCGATCCCAAGTTGTAGCCCGATCAGGTCACTTCTAAATTTACGTGACTGTAAAGGAGATTTTCTCAGATATCCGCACAAAAGTCGATGTTTCACCAGAGGGGTCAAAGTTCTGTAGATCTGCACTCGACCAGGAAACCACAGACTCAGGCAGTTAGAATCAGTATTGTAAAGATTTATTTCCCTGTATCGGCTATGACACCCTCCGATTCCCCAGACCCTCTGTATCGGAATATTTCGATTTGTCAGCACCAATCTTGTCAGCGTCACGGATCCCCAGCGGTTCTGAAAGCCTTTCAGCAGACGCCACTCCCCCCCAGGGTGACGGTTAATGGCACCGGTTGTCTGGGACAATGTAGCTCAGGTCCCACGGTTAAAGTCAACCCGGATAATGTCTGGTATTGTCGGGTCACACCGGCTGATGTTCCTGTGATTGTCGTCCAACATTTAGAAAACGAGGAGCCAGTGGATGCTCTTCTCAACCCCAGAATTCACTTCAAATTTTCGTTTTAGCTCACCCCAAGAGAAAGGGGCGATCGCCGCGACTCTCCTGAATAACAAGGCGATTCCGGGTGACTCGCTCCCTTTTGTCGGATGATTACCTCACCTTCGACAGAACCCAATCGCGAATTAATTCATTAACGCGATCGGGAATTTCATCATGAGGACAATGGCCTGCCTTGAGAAAATATTCCGTAACCTGGGGGTAATATTGGCGAAACTGATCGCTGCGTTCCTGGATTTTCATCCAAGGATCCCCTTCTCCCCACAGGGTTAACAGGGGAGCCTTCAGTTGGGATAGCAAGATATCTACTTTTTCACCCGGTGGTGTTTTAAAAATCGAGGCGAATACCTGTGCCGCACCGCGATCGCAAGAGGGACGATAAATTTCCTCCACCAGTTGCTCGGTCACTGCCGAAGGATCCAGATAAACTTTCATCAAAGTCTTCCGAATCGTGGCACGACGGCGCGTCCATTGGAATAACAGGAAGCTCACCCAATTTTGGCGAAATGCTGCTTTCAAGGCAGAATTCAGTGCTTTCCGATAGAAGGGAGGTTCCGGACGAGGTTCGGTTTCTGTAAAGGGACCGGCGCTATTGAGTAAAACCACTCCGGCAACAGATTCGGGACATTGAGCACCTAAACATAATGCGGCATATCCTCCCAGGGAGTTGCCGACAACCACCGTGGGTTGGCCGATATGGGTTTGAATGAAATCCTGTAATTGGTCCCGCCAGAGTTCTCCACTGTAAACGCAGTTGGGTTTAGCCGATCGCCCAAAACCCAACAAATCGATCGCCCAAACTTCAAACTCCGTTTGTAACCCAGCGATCGTTTTACGCCAGTGATCCGTGGAGGCCCCAAAACCATGAATCAGCAGCAGGGGGGGGCGATCGGGACGGCGATCGCCTGCACGAACATAATAAATAGGGCGATCGGCCCATTCCCAGTATGCACCCGGTATCGGCTCACTGTTGATTGACGAGGTTACCTGCATCACTATAATCCGATTTTTTGCAATAAAAATAAACAACTCTCTTCATTGTAAAGGATTGTAAAGTACAACGGACTCCGGTGAAAGTCTATCTCGTCCCTGCGTTTCCGAGGTAAAGCCTCTCATTATGGCATCATCTCAAACCCTCGCCTCCCCTGTGTTCATCTCCCTCCCGTTCGCCATTATTTCCCGCTTAACTCTCCCCTTTTAAGCTGCTTACGCATTTATATTGGGTACTACTAGCGAGCAAGATGCTCGCACTCCAAAGGATTGATAATTTTCTGCTTCCCAATTGAGACCGTGACCAGCTTACTGAGAATTTACCTTCACAATTTTTCCATCCGCTTCGATAGCAAGGGGAGTTTCAGGAAAATCGCTTTTAGTTAATCTTTGCATTAACTTCACCGTGCGATTTTGAGAATCATAACTGGGAATTCCTTGACCATTCAAATGAATCGGAATAATCTGACCCCTTATAAAATTACCTTCCAAATCCATTTCGGCTTCCAAAATCAAAGAATATCCCAATTCCGCCACCGTTGAAAAACTGCGATATCCCATAAAATTCCCTAAAGAATAGGCAATTAATTTGCCCTTATAAACCTCTAATGCCCGGGGAACATGAGGACCATGACCCAAGACTAAATCCGCCCCAGCATCAATCATCGCCCGGGAAAATTCTACCAAATTTCCTCGATTTTCTCCAAAAAAGGTTTCCGTGCGGTTTTTAACATGAATAGCGCCGGTTCCTTCTGCACCACCATGAAACGAAACCACAACTAAAGTGGCATTTTCCTGGGCTTCCTCAACTAGGGCTTTTGCTGTATCTAAATCAAGAATGGAGTTGTGATATGAGTAGGTGCTAAATCCAATAAAGGCAATGGGGATGTCATTCACCGTGGTATAAGCAATTTCCCCTTTTCGGCTTGCTGCAACCATTCCAGCCGCTTCTATATTTTTGATGGTATCTTCAAATCCTTGGTTAGTAAAATCCAATGAATGATTATTGGCGACACTTAAAACGTTAAAACCCGCCTCTTTTAATAGGCGGGTATAACTGGGGGGAGTCCGAAATGCAAAAATATTGGGACGACTGACATCTTTGGCTGAATAACGATGATGGGTTAAGGTACTTTCAAAGTTACCAAAAACTAGATCGGCTCCTTGCAAATAAGGGGTAACGCCCTGAAAAAGTGTCTCAGGCTGGGGGTGAAGTTTATTCGTGGGGAAGTCAACTCCCGGAATAATATCTCCCACGGCTTTAATGGTAATAGGCCGGTTGGGAATAGAAGATTCAACAATTTCAGAAAGTTGTTGGAAGTTGCTGAGAATGTTGTCCGCTTGTAAGGGTTGGAGGGAGTTGGGACGGGCGGCAAAAGATGGGAATTCAGGGGGGTTAGGAAGTTTGACCGTGGCGAGGGTTTCGGAAGCGGTGGATAACAGAACGGCGGGATGGAATTTTTCGCCGTTTCTAAAGAAATCCCAACCTGTGCCGAGGACAAGACTGAGGATTCCGAGGGTGGGTAAGACAATTTTCAGGGTATGGCCGATCGCCCGGGATGTTTTAGATGGGACTGTCTTTCGGGGTGGAGGGTTGTCTATCTGGGCGATCGCCGGTTGGGAAATCACGGGATCCTCTAGGGGGCGATCGCTCGGAGTGATGGGGGCTGAACTGACGACAATCTCAGGGTGGGTACTCTCCCTGGGAGTCTGTGCCGATGCCTCTACGGGAGTGATGGAAGGGATGGAAGGAGTCGGGGAGATGGGGGGTTGATCTGTCGCAATGGGTAAGGATTCTGGAGTGGCGACGGGTTGGGAAGCCGGTTTCTCCGGTGCCGCCGAGGGAGAAGTCAGGGGGCTAATGGTGGCTTTGCCGAACTCAAAGGCTTCATCCCATGCCGGAACTTTTTGACCAATTTGGCGGGCATAAACCCGGACGGAGTGAATGGAATGGACATTGAGACGAGTGAGTCCATCCTGAATGTAGGCGAGATAGGCTTGGCGATCGGGGATGCGATCGGCTTCTAAGAGGATATGCAGCCGATTGTCGTGGCAAACCACTTGGGCGGTCATGTTTCTGATTCGTAATGCTTGATTCAGCAAGACAGCGATCGCCGCTGGATCTCCTTGCTTTGCTAAATTCACGATATTTTGCGCGTCCACAATCCGTCTCCTCACACCAATAAATAGAGTTTTTCATGCTCGGGGTAGAAGTTGGACAGGGTAAGCCCTCTGATGGGATGGCGATTGATCCGCAAAGTGCCACCGCTGTGTTCAAACCCCTTGAATTATCCAATGCTGTACCGATACTGATCTATTACAAGAGCAGGGTCACTCTTCTCGGCGATTTTCAGGGTATTTTTGTAGAAGTCTGCTAAGAAATAGAGAAGCTATCTGCATGAGCTCTAGTCTGAACTCTCCTCAAGATCGAAAGTCCCGTCGAGTATTAGTGACTGGCGGTGCCGGGTTTATTGGCGCTAACTTCGTTCATTACTGGTGTCGGCGCTACCCCGGCGATCGCCTGGTGGTCCTTGATGCCCTTACCTATGCCGGTAATCCCCAAAATTTAGCCAGTCTCGAAGGCAACGAGAACTATCGGTTTGTTCAGGGGAATATTTGCGATCGCCCCTTGGTGGAAAGTCTGCTCAAAGAGGAGGCGATCGATACCGTCGCCCACTTTGCTGCCGAATCCCATGTAGACCGCTCTATTTTAGGGCCTGCCGCATTCATTCAAACCAATGTTGTTGGTAGTTTTACCCTGTTAGAAGCCTTTCGCAATCACTGGCAAACGTTGCCGGTTCCGAATTCGGGAGAACGGGGACCGATTTTTCTCCATGTGTCCACGGATGAAGTCTATGGCAGTCTGGGGCCGGAGGAGCCTGGGTTTACAGAGCAGACTCCTTATGCACCCAATAGTCCTTATTCTGCATCAAAAGCAGGAAGTGACCATTTAGCCCGTGCCTACTATCACACCTACGGGCTCCCCACCCTGATTACCAATTGCTCCAATAATTATGGCCCTTACCATTTCCCCGAAAAGCTGATCCCCCTGATGTGCATTAATATGCTACTCGGTAAATCGTTACCTGTGTATGGGGATGGGCAAAATATTCGGGATTGGTTGTATGTGGAGGACCACTGCCGAGGGTTAGATGTGGTGATTCACCAGGGGTCTCCGGGGGAAACTTATAATATTGGCGGGAATAATGAAGTCAAAAATATTGACTTGGTAAGGATGTTGTGTCAGTTGATGGATGAGTTGGCTCCCGATTTGCCGGTGCGCCCTTGCGAGTCTTTGATGACTTTTGTTAAGGATAGACCAGGCCATGACCGCCGCTATGCGATCGATGCCACGAAAATTAAGACGGAGTTAGGCTGGACTCCTACGGTGACGGTGGAAGAGGGTTTACGGCAAACGGTTCAATGGTATTTGACTCATCAAGAGTGGTGGCGTCCTCTGCTTTCTCCGGAGTATCAGGACTATTATGGCCAGGTTTACGGGAGTTAAGGGGAGAGGGACCTAGAATGGCTGAGGCGATCGCCCTCATCAGTTCCGTAGTTTTACAGGGGGTTTTGACTATATCAGGGCGATCGAACAGAATGTGTCAATCCATTCATGCCTTAATACTCTGAATATTCGGTGAATAAGTCTCCGTAAAAGTACGGAGATTTCCCCCTACTCTTTTTGTCCAATCAGCGAACTCCGAAAAGCCGTTTTTGAGCCTGCGATCGAGATCACTAAGACCATGCCGCTGCGATCGCAGCTTTTATCCGGTGATGGGAGTATATTATTTAACAAGGGCAAGCCTATCAAACCCTAAATTTCTGGGGCCAGAGATTATTGTGAAGATTCCATAAAGACTCTAGCCGATCGCCAGAAAGTAGGCCATTATAGAAACA
>CAYUEH010000170.1:0-9590 GCA_964442465.1 uncultured Laspinema sp.
TATTGACAAGACTTTCCAGTGATCCCAAAGATTTGTGTAAAGTTTTGTAAAAATCCGCAGTTTTGTAGCATTTTTTACAGAATTATCATTTATAGTAAAAACAGGAGAAAAAACTCCCCCCAAAAAAATCCCTCGAACAAAACCAGGAGGCTACTCAAATGACTGCACAAGATCAAGCTCGTTCGTTAATGATGCGTCACCATCAAATGGTCAAAAACCGTCAGCAATCCATGTTATTCCGGAGCGCCGCTGAAATCGGACTGGATCCCGACGACTATTCCAGCACCATTCAAGGCAAACCCCCTTCTGACTTCCGGACCTCTTATGACCGCTCTAAATCCACGATGAGCTAAGTCAGTCCCCTTGTCCTTGACATCAATCATTTTTTTTGTACAATTTCACCGATAAAAAAAGGAGAATAATCCAATGTCCGAAGATCTAGCTCGCGTCAGAATGACTCGTCATCAACATCTCGCCAAAAATCGCCAGCAATCGATGTTGACCAGAAGTGCTGAAGAAATTGGTTTAGACGGAAACGAATGCTGGAACAGCAATGGGGACCAAAGCCAGTCGAATGGCTGTCAACCTTATAACAGCAATGGCGCATCAATGAGCTAATCCGAAACAGTCGGACTGAATCGTGAAGCTCAATCCGATTCTGTACCGACGATCGCGACAAAAATTCTGAGAGCCTCTGATTCGTCTCGCTAATATTAGCCCGTTGAATTCGACTATTAAATTGCATCAACCTCCAATAAGGGCCTGCTTTAATTCAAAAGCAGGGCCCTTAAATTTTTTTGGGGGGGGTGAACCGGATCGGCGATCGCCCGGGAGTCGTTTTCTGACAAATTGAGATGGGATGCCCTAGGTCGTGATACGGTAAAAGCTTAGGCAAATTCCGAAGCAGATCGTTCGCGCCTGGGTTATGCAACAACCATCTTCTGATCGTCCACAGTTCCATTGCCTGTCTATTGAATTGACCGGCACCCCTATCCTAGATCCGCCCAATGACACCGCGTTCCTCGATTTGAACTTGACCTTACACTTTCAGGAAGTCTGGCAAGAAGTCCTCGGCGGTCGTTTTAAGTTTGGGTTAACCGGTGGCAAGCTGATCCTAAATCTGGAAAATGCGACCCTCCCCGAGGGCGTCGGTTTGCTCACCGAATTAGCAGAGATCGCCTCGGGGCCTTCCCAGGCCATTTCCTGTCAAGTCACCACCGGCACCCCCACCCCTTCCCATTGGATTTTAGACATTACCGGGAATGGCACCATCCTCAAGGGCAGTCTAGGACTTCTGAAACTCGCCCGGTTGCAAGTCAACGGCACCCCGGTGCGCGTACAAGCCACATTCCAGGTCACTGCCGCGAATATCCTGATGGTAGAGTCGGAAGGACTGTGGCCCCATGATATCAATCCCAATCAACATGGCATCCTAGAGCGACTGCTGACGCGATCGCTGGTAGAACGTCAGTTCCAACCGCATCTCACCCGGACCGAACTACACTATGCTGGCTCACCGGAAGCACCAACGGCGGTGTCCGAGGCTCCCCCTCATCGAGATTTGTCCCCGATTGTGGAGGCGATCGCCCCAATTTTAGACGCCACCACCGATAACTTTATCGAACTGGCAAAACTCGCCGGGATGGATCCCGTCCGGGATTTTGCCGGGGCCAAACTCTGGGGTTGCACCTTACGGGGACTGGACCTCAGCGGCGCCGAACTCCCGGGGGTAAAATTGCGCGGTGCCGACCTGAGTGATATTGATTTGAGTGAAGCGAACTTGGCTGGGGCCAAATTAGCCGGGGCTGATGCCAGTGGTGCACTCTTGAGCGATGCTAATCTATCCGGTGCAGACCTCCATCGATGCAGTTTGGCCCTGGCTTCTTTGAGCGGGGCCTCCCTCAAAAATGCCAATCTGCAAGAGGCAAATTTAAGTAATGCCAATCTCAGTGATGCGGACTTGTCTGGGGCGAATCTAACTGGGGCTGATTTGCATCAGGCGGGGTTAGTCATGACCAACCTCACCAATACGAACTTGACTGGGGCTAATGTGAATCAAGCTCGGTTCAAGCTGGATTCGGGTTTATCTGCGGAAATGGAACGGGACCTCAAGGCAAGGGGCGCTATTTTTGAGCCTTGACACTGTCCGAACATCGTTGAACGGTTTGATTTAAGAGTGAATTGCTCCCTCGTTAACCTGATGCTTAAGGGATGAACATGACGATTGAAGGAGATTTACTGCTAAAACAAGGAATTGCCCAATATCAGCAGGGGGAGTTTGAGGCGGCCCTGGATTGTTGGCGTCAGGCGGTGACTCTTTATCGAGAAACCGTTGAACGCGCTCGGGAAGGGGCGGCCCTGGGGAATATGGGGGCGGCTTATCAGGCCCTGGGAGATGTGACAGCGGCAGTGGGCTGTTATGAACAGCATTTGGCGATCGCCGAAGATCTGGAGGACCTCCAGGGACAGGGGAATGCTCTGTTAAATTTAGGAACGGCTTATTCGACTCTGGGAGAGTATGAATTGGCGATCGCCTATCAACAACGCCGGATGGCGATCGCGATTGAAATGGGGGATAAAACTTTGGAGGGTCACCTCCTCTACCAGTTAAAAATCGGTTATCAGCACCTCGGGGAGGGCGATCGGGCGCGGGATTGCCAGGACCGTCTCTTGGAGATTGCCCGCTTTTTGTTTTTTGAAACTAAAAGCGATGATTTTATGGCGATCGCCCAGAGTCTGGGACTCAATCCCCTAGAGGATTTTGCTGGGAGTAATTTAAGCAATCTCGATTTCCATTATGCCGATTTGAGTCGTGCTGAGTTGGCAAATGCCGATTTTAGCAATGCATATCTGGAACTGGCGGATCTATCCAGTGCGAATTTGGCTGGGTCGAATTTATCTCACGCTCAGTTAACTAATGCCAATCTCAACCGGACTAACCTCTGTGGGGCTAATTTGACTGATGCGGATTTACGCACGAATTTAAATCGGGCTAATCTCACGAATGCGATCGCCCGTCGGACTAATTTTACGGCAGCTTATCTGCGGGGGGCAAATCTCTCGGGGATCTGTTTAGTGGATGCGGTGCTTAAAAATGCAGATTTGAGTCGGGCGAATTTAACCGATGCTGATTTAACGGGGGCCGATGTCAGTCGCGTGGAGTGGACTGGGGTGATTTGCGATCGGGCGCGATTTGCTCAGACGGTGGGTGTTTCTGAATCTTTGAAACAGGATTTGATTCAGCTAGGCGCAATTTTTGAATCCGAGGACCCTGGGATGGATCATGCCGACGGTGATTGAGTCTCCCCCCGGGCGATCGGACTCCAGCAGGACTTACGCAGATTTGGAGAATTTACCCTAAATGTAGAGGCGATTCTCGAATCGCCTCTACATTTAGGGTTTAATGTTCAAGATTGCATAAGACCTGGCCCGGACAGGGGATTGGATTCAGGGTTGCCCCTTCCTCGGATAAAAAAAGTGCCTGAAAGTAGGGTTGGTACTTTCAGGCATTGGGTTGTTCGGTTGATTCTCTTAGAAGGAAGGAAAGAAAAATATTCTTAAGCGTTACATCAGTCCGATCTGAGACAGAATGCCATGTCCCGTCAGCAACTCAGTTGCCACACCGATCACAAAACCTAGCATTGCCAGACGACCATTCCAGGTTTCGGCAAACTCTGTAAATCCGAATTTTGCTTTTGTATCATCCATGATTCAGAAAACTCCTAGTTAGTCAAGTCTCTGTAATATAACTTAACGCATAGTTGGGAAAACTGCAACATTTCGTTACAATATCCTGACCAAGGTCCTTAAAATTACCAGTTGGCAATAAAGGATATAAAAGATCCGGGAGAAACCTTGCGTAAACCTGCTATAACGAATTATCTACCCGAGGAGGGAAGAGGCTCCACCCTAGGGTCAAGGGGGTCCTAGGGTGCTGTCCAAAGGGGAGAGAGTTGAGGGGTAACCCGAGAGAGGGCCGTGGCGTAAAGAGGCCCCCAACAATCGGAAAGGTGCAAAATGTTATTATCAGCCTGTATTTCTGACTTTTACGGGGAACCAATGCTTTACCTAAAACTTTTAGGCCGCACCTTGCTGTATCTTTTAGTGACTTGTGCAGTCGTCGCGATCGCATTGGTCATTAAATTTATATCCATTCTGCTTGGGGATACTCTGGTCTATCAAATTCCCCTCATCGGCGACGCACTTTTGAGCCTAGAAATCATGGAACTACTGAATATCATTGTATTTGGTATTTTGGGCATGGGATTTGGCGTGGCCACCATTTTGTTACCCCGTTACTTTGCCTCCCGAGTCAGTGGTTTAACTTTAGCGGTATTAGTTCCCTTGATTTTTAGTACCGGCACGATTTTTAAATATTATAACTGGGTTCAACTGTTTTCGGCTGAAGAAAATATTTCTTATAATCAAGCAGAGTTAATCACCAACTCTTTTTTGAGACAAAATACCCCTCAACAAGATGGATTTATTGGATATTATATTTATACCGCTAAATCACCCTCGTTGCCCGTCCGAGAAAAAGAAATGGTAGAACTAGAAGAATTAGAGAGAAAAAGCAAAGCTAGATTTGCTCGGATTACTAGATTAAGTCCTGAATTGGTCGGTTATTTATACGCAGGTCGAGGGTGGGTAATTCGTTTGTTTTACTTCATAGTTTCGGGGTTTTCCACCGTAGTCAACTTTAAAATCGGCAAATTACAAGTCAAGAGAAGTTAGACCGATTGAGTGGGAGGTTAAACCCGGATTCAGGGTTCTGGATTTCGATGGAGGATAGAGGGGCAAAAGCCCCCTGGTGATTTGGGGAAGATAAAAAAGGCCCAAGGCAGAGGCAGGCCACCAAAATTTCAACAAAATTTCCAATCCTAAACGGCAATCATCTTCAGGATAGACCCGGATGCAGCTAGATGATGGGGTGGGTGTTGCCGCTGTATTTTTTTGACTATAATATAATAAAATAACCTGACGGGTAACCCAAAGGAGTTCTGTCATGGGGCAGAATCGCCTAGGCGTGCAATTACCAACGAGGCGATAGATAAAGAGGCGAACCGCATCCGTAGTTCCGTAAGTGGTAAAATAACTGAATGGAGCTAAATCTTTCCGGGATATCATCCAGGCAAAAACAAGTTATGTTTGAGATGCAACCCGACCCAACCCCTGGGATGGTGTCCAATCAGGGATCCTTGACGAGACTGAAATTAGAATTGTGAGGACAATGACCCTCACCGGGTTCTTCTGGATCAAGTGTATTCCTTGTCTATCTTGTTGGCTTGCCCCCGGGTCTGGGTAAAATGTCTTGTATTGGGGGGAATCTTGAAAACGCCAGAAATTCAGAATGATGGGCATTTTCCCCAACGATTAAAACAGCACTCCCTTGACTAACACTCGTTTTATGCGGATTCTGATTTATTCTTACAACTATCATCCTGAGCCGATCGGTATCGCTCCTTTAATGACCGAATTGGCAGAAGGACTGGTGAATCGAGACCATGAAGTCCGCGTCGTCACCGCGATGCCGAATTATCCAGAACGCCGCATTTACCCAGAATATCAGGGCAAATGGTATTTGAATGAAGACAGAAACGGCGTAAAAATTCAACGCAGTTTGGTGTATATTCGCCCAGAACCCTCTTTAATAGACCGGGTGTTACTCGATGGCAGTTTTGTCCTGAATAGTTTTCCCCAGGCGTTAACAGGGTGGCGTCCTGATGTGATTTTGGCAACGGTTCCACCCTTGCCGGTTTGCATTCCTGCGACCTTATTAGGGCGAATTACAGGCTGTCCAGTGATTTTAAATATTCAGGATATTCAACATGAAGCGGCAGTTCATGTGGGGTTGCTGAAAAATCAAAAGGTGATTCGAGCGTTTACGGAATTAGAAAAATTTGCCTGTCATAGTGCGGATAAAATTAGCGTAATTGCGGAGGGGTTTGTCGAGAATTTGTTAGGGAAATCGGTACCGGAGGAGAAAATCGCCTTAATTCCGAATTGGGTGGATACAAATTTCATTAAGCCGTTACCGAAAGAGGATAATAAGTTTCGGAATGAGCATCACTTGAATGGGAAATTTGTGGTCTTGTATTCGGGAAATATTGCCCTAACTCAGGATTTGCCCACGGCCATCAAAGCAGCGGGGAGACTGTCCCATATTCCGGACATTGCCTTTGTAGTGGTGGGGGAACAGAAAGCCATCGGGCGGGTGAGGGAATATTGTGAAATGTTTGGGGCGCCTAATGTCACCTTGTTGCCGTTTCAATCGAGAGAAACCCTGCCAGAAATGTTGGGGGGGATCGATGTGGGATTAGTGTTGCAAAAGCATAATGTCATTGGGTTTAATATGCCCTCAAAAATTCCGGTATTATTGGCAAGTGGGCGGGCGATCGTGGGTTCAGTGCCAAGTACGGGGACTGCGGCGAAAGCGATTAAAAATAGTGAAGGGGGAATTGTGGTCCCACCGGAAGACCCGGAAGCCCTGGCCAATGCGATTTTAGATCTGTATAATAATCCGGAAAAACCCGAGGATTTGGGGCGGAAAGGTCGAGAGTATGCGATCGCCCATTATGCCTTTGAGGAGACTTTAAATAAATATGAAGCCTTGTTTGAAGAGGCGATTGCCTCCCGCAAAGGAAAGCATAAAGGGTCGGCTCATAGGCAGGAGAGTTAACAGGGGAGTTAAAACCTTATGCGCGATCGCATCTTAACCTGGTTAGAACATCACGTCACGCCTCCACGAGTGCAACATATTTTGCGCGTCGAACAACTCTGCGGCGAACTAGCTAAACATCATCAACTCGACGTGGAAAAAGCAAAAAAGGCCGGATTAATGCATGACTTAGCCAAATATTTCAAACCCCAGCGATTATTGCATAAGGCCCGAACCGAGGGCTTAGAACTGGATGAAATCTTGCTCGGGGAACCCCATCTGTTGCACGCTGATGTGAGTGCGATCGTGGCTAGAGATGAATTTGGGGTAGAAGACGAAGACATTTTAGAGGCCATTGGCAATCATACCCTCGGCAGTCCCCAGATGAGCCCACTCAGTTGTGTCGTTTATTTAGCCGATACCTTAGAACCGGGACGAGGGACTAGCGCAGAACTCGAACAGTTGCGGAAAACCTGCTTGGAAAATCTCGTAGCAGCAGTGTGGCACACCGGGGACTACAGCTTGCGCCACCTCCTTGAACAGCAACGGATGATTCATCCTCGGACGATATTAACCCGCAATTGGGCCATGCAGCAGAGCAAAGAACAGCAGCGGACCCAAAGAGCATCCGCAAGCGATCGCATTAGCGCCTAAAATTTGTTAGCATAAACTCAAAAATCTCATTAAATCCGATATAGACTCTCAGCAAGCGAGAAAATCGGTGTTTTGAGCAAAAAATTGAGTAAAAATTCCCAGATAAACAACTAAACCCGCCCAAAACTTCTACAACTACAACTAATGGAGAGTGAATGACAGATTCTTCCCCGATTCAATCGACTAGCGCCTTGACCCGAGAAACCGCTCAAACTGAAACCGACTCCGAAAGCTACCGTTTAGCCGTGGCGATCGCCAGGGCCGCAGATGACCGCAAAGGTGGCGATCTGATCGTGTTGCGGGTATCGGAAGTTTCCTATCTCGCCGACTACTTTATTATCGTCACCGGCTATTCCCGAGTCCAGGTCCGGGCCATTTCTGATTCAATCGCCCATCAAGCCGAACAAGAGTGTCAACGGGTTCCCCGGAGAGTCGAAGGGCAGTATCATGGCAGTTGGCTGGTGCAAGACTATGGCGACGTGATCGTCCATATCTTGATGCCCACCGAACGGGAGTATTACAATTTAGAGGCATTTTGGGGACATGGCGAACGCCTAGACCTGAGTGCCGAACTCAATGGCACACCATAAGAAATAGCGATGAGGGTTTCGTTTGTGTCCGCCTGCCCAGTACCTCCGGATTGGCAACCGCTCAATGAATATCAAGAGCTTCAGGAGTCCTGTTTTTTTAGCTGGGCGACCCGTGATCTCAAAGGCTATTTGAGTAAAATGGCCTGGATTTTGGGATTGTCCGTGGCAGTTTGTGCTCCCGTGGCAGCAGCCAGCTTTCCCCCGGCCAAAGCCTTGGGTCAGTTTATCCTCGGAAGTACCGGGGGTGGCGGATTGATCTTGACCTTGGTCCTCTTGAGACTCTACTTTGGGTGGCGCTATGTGCGCGATCGCCTGTTTAATTCCACCATCTTCTATGAAGAATCCGGCTGGTACGACGGTCAAACCTGGCCCAAAACCCCGGAAATTTTAACCCGCGATCGCCTCGTCGTCCGCCATCAAATCCAACCCATCCTCGATCGCCTCCATCGAACCTTTGCCATCCTCGGCATCTTGGTCCTCCTCGGTGCGATCGTGTGGAATTTGGTATAAACAAGGCAGTACAGGGCAGTTTGTTCCGCGTCTTACCCAAGACCTGGAACCCGGTGACCCTGAACATTGACCCATTCTATCCAATATAAAGGCATAATATTTAACCCATGACAATGGGAAAACGTACCGCAGCAGCAGCCCTCGAAGTCCGCTTGCTGCGCGAAGGAATTATTGAATCAGTCCATCACGTCCAGGCCGTCGTTTGTGACAACCGAGGGCGGGTTCTGTCCGTTGCCGGTAACTCAGAAACCACCGCCTTCATCCGCAGCGCCCTCAAACCCTTTCAAGCCCTAGCAGTGACCACCACCGGCACCCTAGAACGCTTCGGGCTCAACGATCGCGACCTCGCCATTATTTGCAGTTCCCACAAAGGAACCATCGAACAAGCGCGGCAAGCCTTTAACGTCCTCTGGCGCTGTGACGTCGATACCACCGCCCTCCACTGTCCCACCCCCCCAGGCCAAGACAGTCCCCTCAGCCATAACTGTTCCGGCAAACACGCCGGAATGTTAGCCGTCTGCAAACAGCGCAATTTTCCCCTGGAAACCTATACCCAGAAGAATCACCCGGTGCAGCGCTTGATTATCTCCAAAGTCGCTGAATTGCTGCGAATGCCCGCCGAAGAGTTCATCAGTGCCCGGGATGACTGTACAGCACCCACCTATTTGATGGAATTAGGTCAAATGGCCTCCCTCTACGCCCATTTGTGTTCGGGGGATAATGTCGATATGGAACGCATTGTGCGGGCCATGACCCATCATCCCGCCTTGATTTCAGGACCCGGGGAGTTCGACACCGAACTGATGCGCTTAAGCGAAGGGGAACTGGTGAGTAAAGGGGGTGCCGAAGGCGTTCTCTGCATCGGACGAGAAGGGGAAGGCATGGGTTTAGCCATCAAAGTCATGGATGGCAGCAAACGGGCCAAATACGCCGTAGCGATTCACCTGCTGAAACAATTGGGATGGATCGACCCGGCGATCGCTGAAACCCTCTCGGAAACCCATATCACCCTCAATCCCTATAAACGTCTGGATGTCTTAGGGGAATTGTCCATGCTTTAAGTCAGGGATTGTTTTATTAATCCTTATCACTCCGGAAATCCGGAAACGACTGAAGTCGTTACTACAAACAGGGGAAAGTATTTCTTTCTTTCGTTCGTAGTAACGACTTCAGTCGTT
>CAYUEH010000171.1:0-9536 GCA_964442465.1 uncultured Laspinema sp.
AATCAGCCTCTTGAGTCGCCAATTCTTTAAGCAGGTGACGAATATTTTTCATGGGCTTTTATACTGAAATAATTATCCTGATCTTTTGTAAATTTGGGTTGATTTGAGGAAGTAATCGGGAGGGAGACGCTCCCACCCCTTTATCGATTTTCTAGAAGTTCGGGTTATCCCAGAAACAGATATTCTGGGGGTACTTCATCCACGAGCCAAACCCCATTATCGGAACAGTAAAATAAATGTCCATGTTTGTGCATTTCAGCAGCTTTAATGGTGAAGACTACAGGGGTTCCTTGACGCATTCCCACCTGTATAGCGGTGTGAATATCGGGGGATAAATGAACATGATGGCGGGTTCTTTTTTGTAATCCCTGGGCGAGAATTGACTGAACAGATTGATGTCCCGTGCCATGATAGAGGATATCCGGGGGACAACTCGGGTCGAGTTGCAAATCTATGGGAATACTATGCCCTTGATTCGCCCGAATTTTTGTGCCGGTGGAATCGAAGGAAAAGCGCTGTTTATTGCTCGTTTCCACCACTAAATTCAATTCTGAACGGGTGAGGGGGAAGTGGTGAGCTTGTGCGGATGCTAATAAGGCTTCTACCGCCACCCATCCCCCGGGTTCGAGTTCTAATCCGATTTCTTCGGGATGGTGTCGTAAGTGATAACTGAGATATTTACTGATTTTAATCAGTTGATGATTTGGGGTCATTATATTTTCCGGATTGAGTGGGATAAATAAATAGTCCCGAGGGGTTTCAGGTCCCATCGATCAAAGGTTTACTTTAAGCTGTTCACTCTGCGGATTTGGGCTGTTATTTTTGGGAGTTACTTTAATCCCGAATTCAACCCTCCTCTGTTAAACAAAAGGATAGGTAAATTCAGAGATTAAATCAATTCTGCCTTTGCGTAAGACTGCCGGATCCAGTCGTTCTGTTGTATTGCAAGTCATTAAAAACACCAATTTTTGTTGAGCTTGGATTCCCTCAGTATCTAAGATACTTTGATATAAAGTGCCATCGAGTAAGCTGAGGATATGTTCAGTTTTATTAGTGCGTTGAGCGGCTGCGCTGCCCCGGTCTTGGGCGAGGTTATCTGCTTCATTAATAATGATGCAAATTTTTTCTAAATAACTGGGGGGAACGAAATTTTCGACAGCATCATGGTCGAGAATAAAAATCACATATCCCAAGGGAACTAGAATTTCTTTGGCAACGGCTTGGGTCCAAGCGGTTTTGCCGGTTCCCGGTGCACCATGAACGAGAACTGCGAGTTGAGGTTGGGTAAAGATGGCTTCTTGGACGCGATCGGTAAAGCTTTGAATATCGGCAGGAAAGGTGCGAATGGGAAATTCGCTATGAACTTGACCGACACGGCTTTGATAGCCACTGAGCATGACTGCTAGATTGTAGGTGGCTTTGTTAATGAGCGATCGCAAGTCGTTGGCAATCAGGGTATATTGAAATTGATTGCGGCCTATATTTTGAATGCGCCCGAGGTGGTCGATTTGTAGCCAAATGTCCTGGGTTTTCCAATAGGCATAAACGGTCCCGATGATTTCAATGCGCTCCCAAGTGGAAAATCGCTCGATGGGATAATAAAAATGCCGGTCTTGGTAATATTGGGTAATCAAATCGGGCCGTCCCAAGAGGTCGAGAACTTTGAAAATGGTAATCTCTTGGAGGCGTTTGAGGAGGTAATCAATGGGGATGCTGTCCCGGCTGACGAATTGAACCACGGGGGTTTCTGCTGCCAGCATATCTGCGGTGCGATAATTGGGTCCAGCCGGTGCGGGAGTAATGTAATCCCAAAACTCGTTGAAATCTCCTCGGGTGTATTCGGAAAAGACATTTAAAATATTGGCCCACCAGGTGAAATTTTGACGACCTAACGCATCGGCAATATCACTACTCATATCTAAGGTTTTGTGGGCCAATTCCCAGGGGTCTTTAGAGGCGAGATGGAAAAAATAACCCCAGTCAAATTCCCGGGATAAGGGCCGCCAACCTGCTCCGAGTAATCCCCGGTCTTGATTGGATTGGCGATCGCGAAGTTCGTTTCCGTTGTCAAAGTTGCCGAATGCCATAATTTAAGTGAGTTTTGATGGCCTAACTAAACTGAAAGTTTGCACTGAGCCTTGAATGGGTTGGAAACTTTACGCTTTTATTGAAAATCAGGGGGACGGTTAGTTGCTGTTTATAGAACTTATGAGGGTGCTACATGGGGGCCAGGTTATTACGGCAAAATTCCTGAAATGAAGATGATGTTTTTCATAAAATCCCTATGGATAGAATGTTAACAAAAATGGGGGGCGATCGCCGAGTCAATGACTCCGACGATTTCCCTGGGGGATCCTCCGGGGAATTGTGATAGGTTCCGTTGGTCCGAGTCCCCATCCCCACCACGACGATCGCCATAGTGGGGATGGGGACTGATCTCAGGAGCAAACACCGTCGGGGTAGATTGCTACTGGGAAGGCGATCGCCCCCTTTTCAACTTTATGGCAATTTAAAAAGTTAGGCTTTTGATACTAGCATAATACATATATGTTACAGGCTTGTCAAGAGGGGAAAAAATTTTGGGGGGCCAGTATTTATCCCGAGTCTAAATCAAGAGGACAATTTTACCCCGGAGTGGGAGCATCTTGCTCCCGACTCCAGCCAAATGCTGCAACGGATTAATTGTAGGCTCAGAATGATTTAGACCAATTCTATCTGGGGTCTAGGGGTACGAGGAGGGGTAGAGATCCGGTATTGACGGGAAATATCCCATGACAGGTTGTTCATCGTTCTGTTGGCCCTTATTCTGAATCGAAGGGTTCTGAAGTCAAAGAGGCAGGCTATAGTAAAAGAAGGAAGCCACCCAGGATAAAATCAAGGGGTTCTATTATGCAATTAGCCGATTCAGAGATTGATTTATTTTACCATCTATACTATTCTCTTTTGATTTACGTGAATCAAAAAATTGGTCTTTTTGCAGGAGTTGGTGCTTCCGAGGGAATGTCAGAACTGACGCCTTTACAGGTGAATGAACTCCGGCAGCAACTCTATGCCTCCCCGTATATTTTTGAGTTATTTGCCGAAGAAAATCCCTTGAAGTTTTCTCCAGATTTACTCCAGATTATTTCTAGCTGGCACAATTTTATTTCAGGGAGATTTTATATTTATAGTTATCAAAAAAGTTATGCGGTTTTGATTGCCGATCGCCCTCCGAGTAAAGCCTACGGGGTGTTAGCCTTAGATTGTCCCTTTCCCGAACTGGTCGGGAGTGTTTTGCCGGTGATGGTGGAAACGGTGCTCTTACCCTTTAAAAACAAAATTATCTACGATGGCACGTTACAACCCTATCCCTTTTATTTAGGATTGAGCATTAAAGGGAGTCTCACTGAAACCTATCATCATGCCGTTGAAAAATATGGAATTATCGCCTCTTTGACCGAATTGGAGGCAGAGCAACAAGGCCCAGAACCGCAGTCTGAGGATGAACTCGGCCCCATGAGCGATGGCGATCGGCTAAAATTTTATCTCCAAAGTGAAGAGAATCGAAACAAGTATGAAGTTCAGATTCAAGAATTAGTCAAAAAAGCCGGAGAGTTAAAAGTTATCTATTACCAAGAAATGGGGCGGTTGTACGCCGAAGTTTATCGGGATCGTTGGCGAGAAATTGGCATAAAAAAAGGCTGGATTGCCCTGTTTGAAGAAATGCCGATCGCCAGCGGTGCTACCAAAGCCGAAGTCGAGGGAATTTTAAAGAAAATCATCCCTGCCGATCGCCGAAAATTCGTTTATATTTTTCGTCTCAAACCCGGCGATCGATAACATCAGGCCGTTTCTAACCCTTGACCCCCTCAGCTTGGACTGGAAAGCCCTTCACCCACTGACCCCTACATCGAAAGGGATAAACTAGGAACAAATTAGGGTGCTGCACGGTTAGACATCGATTAAAATCACCGTCGGGTGAACATGAAGATTTTCTACGGGACTCCAGAGGTGGCCCCACGAATGGCAAATCAAAGAATCATCAAAAACAACAAATTGAGTTTACAAGTACGGCAGATTTACCGATGGATGGGATTTGGCATCATGATGTTGGCGGCGGTTTGCCTAGCGCTTCCGGGGCGATCGCAAGATTCTGCCGGGGTGATGCGCTTGATGCAAACCAATCAGTGCCAAGCCTGCATTCTGACCGATGCCAACCTGAGTAATATGGACCTCACCGGTGCGGATCTGAGTGGTTCTAACTTGACGAGAGCCAATTTCCGAGGGTCCGATTTGAGAGGGGCCAATCTCACCGGGGCCAACCTCACTGGGGCCAATTTACAAGGGGTCAATCTTCGCGGGGCCAATCTGACTGGGGTCAACCTCTCTGGGGCCAATTTATCTCGGAGTCAGCTCGTGGGTGCCATTTTATTTTTAATTAACCTCGCCAATGCCGATTTGACCGAAGCCAATTTAAGCGGGACGGATCTCAGCCGCATCTACATTGAGCAAGCGAATCTGAATGGTGCACAACTCCAGGGGAGCAATCTCACCGGTGCCGAACTGTTTGGGGTGACCCTGAACAATGCCAACCTCAGTGGGGCGATTCTCAATAGTGCCAATCTCAGCGGTGCCAGTGCGCGGCAAGTGTTCCTGCAAGGAACACAGATGCAAGGAGCCAGTCTCAGAAATGCTAACCTGACCACGAGTAACTTGCGAGGAGCTTTGTTAACCCAAGCGGACCTCTCCGGTGCGGATTTATGGGATGCCGATATGCAGGGGGTTGTTCTCAATGACGCGATTTTGATTAATACTCAGATGAGAAATGTCCAGCTTCAGGGAGCCAGCTTACAGGGGACCATTCTCTCCGGTGCAGACCTAGAGGGGGCTATCTTCGCTGGGGCCACCTTCCGCAATGTCCAACTCACTGGCACTAATCTGCGCGGGGCGGATCTCACTCAGATTGAGATTGAGAATGTAGATTTTACCCAAGGGACAATTTGTGACGCTATTTTACCCGATGGCAAAACAGCCCGATGCCGTTAACTGGAGTTTTCATCCAAAATTCCTTGTGACCTAAAGGCAATGGGGGTTTTTCTCCAGTTCCGAGGGAGTGGGGGGACCAAGGCCCTGACTCGGGTCTTTTTGAATCTGGGCAATCCCTGGGGTAGGAATTTGCTCGGTTGACTGTTAAAATAATCGGCTATGAAGAGTTTTGAGTTGAATTAAACGACCCAAACCAACCATCAGGGATTAGAGATCAAATGTTAATTTGAGCCGACAGCGCCTGGACTGAAGGGTGATTGCCGTCTACTTAATTAGGACCCGGATTGTAGACCTATAGCCAATCGGTATCAACCGGGTTGGATGCGGTCTAAACTTGTTTAAATTCGGACCCTTACTGGCAGGGTGAGGCGGCTTTTATCAGCTAGATTTTCTGGGGAGGAAAGCACGGGAGGTCACTGATAACCGGGCAGGGATTCCGAGAACAGATTACCATTGAGGGTTGATTGCCCCGGGCCCGGGTTAGAATTCAGAGAATCTCGGGTATTCTAAATCGGGCCAATTTGCCTAGAAATACAGCCAAAAGAGGGGACAGGAGAAGCGATCGCCGAATTGAATGAATAGTCAATTGTAGTCCAAATCACTGTTTTGCAGCGGTGGGATGGGGTATCTCTAGGGGGTAAATCTTTAAACCCTGTCAACCCACTTAGGTTGTTTTAACAGCGGAACCGAGAAGGCTCTTCTAGCCCAGAACATAGCAACCCAGAGGCTGTCCCTCCGGGGGTTGAGATTCAAATCCTACCCTTTGATGGATTCGCTCCCCCCCGGGGAATTGAATCGTCCAACGCGAGTCAATTCATTGGCAATACCCGAGGATATTTTCCCGCAACTGCATGGATCTGGAAAGTAGCCGGACTTGATTTTAGGCGAGATCTCTGGAATTTCATTCCGGGAACCGGGAGGAAACCAGCTAAAAACCCGATCAATTTTCAGTTAAAAACCGGGTAAACTATTTCCAAGCGCGATCGCTTCTCAACCACTCCAGAGTATTCTCCCCTATTCAGGGAACTTTTACCCCGGCGATCGCGGCTTAAATATCCAAGACCGGCGCTTTTAATCTGGGTAATCTTAGAGGGGGTTAACCGTGATAAAAACCAGATTTCCGGGAGCGTCAAAGTCTGCCAAGAATAACCCTAGAGAAGTTCAGTATTGAGGTTATGCTCACCTCCCATAAAGTCAACTTAATTGGTGCTTGTCTGGGATTCGTAACCGTGGGTTTCGGAGCGTTCAGTAATCCCGCGATTCATCCAGAAAGCCACACCTGCCCAGATGTCCAAACCATTGGAGGTCAGATTTGCCGGGGACGAGTTCCCAAAGAAATGCCTGAAGAAGCCTGGGGTCAATTTGGGGCGGTTGCTTATCAAGCTGCCGCCGAAGTGATGCGCTCCAATAATTCTGAACCGCAACCTTTAACCGAGACTCAAAAAAAATATTTACGCCCCCATTTTGGCGATTTAGTTGATCGGGTGGAAGTGGTTTATAATGCTACTTTAATGGAAGATTGGGTGGCGGCAAGTTTCAAAATTAATGTTGGTGAATCCAACGCTCAAGTTTATGGAAACACCATTTATATTAAAAAGGAGATGAAAGAAAAAGACTTTGAGCAACTTGTTCTACTCTCCCACGAACTCATCCATTGCCAGCAACACGAACAACTCGGCAGCTTAGGAAATTTTGGGTATCATTATTTCAAGGAATATAAGAAGGCCGGAGAAATTTACAGGAATAATCAATTAGAAGTCGAAGCCTTCGATTTCGAGAAAGAATTTGGGGAATGGTTGTCCAAAAAAATGCCCGGATCTTACGGTTCACGATAACCTCAGTGGCAACGGCTAAACTTTTAACCTGCCGGGGGGGTCCGGGCCACAAAGAGAGGCCGGTACAAGGTAGTCAGTCCGGAGGATTTAATGCTATTGTGGAAGGAACAAATGGTCACCTTAAACATCATCCCAACTCAAGACACTCCACTCGCACAAGCAGAACTTATGATTCGATTTAAACTTGCTCCGGCCCTCAGTTTAGCGTTAACCTTGGCGATTACTTCCATCCTCGCTGCGGCGCAACCCATGTTCGCCCTGTCTAATCTGAGTCAACCCGTCACCCCAGTGACGCAAATTGCTCCATCTGGGGCGATCGCCACTCATCTCAATCCGAGTCAGCTGTCTCAAGTTTCCGGCAACTTAGCATCGGTATGGATGACGCCAGAAATCCCCCATCACAGGGCCTTGATTGCTCAGGGGTCCGGAAGTGACCCGATCCGGGATGCCCTCGGATGCTCCTGTGCCATCTGCACCGGACAGTCACAAATCGAAGTTTAGCACGGAAACATTGCAGGGGACTCAGAGCGATTATATCCTTCAGATTCGCTCTGTCCTTTGCTGATTTATGCCTCGGGGTGCAATTTTTCGAGTTCGGGTTTGGACAGGGGAAGGTTAACGCTGACCGTAGTGCCGAGATTCAGTTGACTGTCTACCCGAATCCAACCGTGATGATTTTCCACGATCGCCTGGACGATCGCCAGTCCCAATCCGGACCCCGTAGAACCCCATTCCGGGGATTGTTCCGGTTCATGACTCCGCGCTGGGTCCACCCGATAAAAGCGATCGAAAATATGAGGCACCGACTCCGAGGGAATGCCGATTCCGCTATCTTTTACTTTAACTTGGACCCCGCCATTGGCACTCGGGCGATTGCTCACCGCGCTACATTCTAAGGTGATGGCAATTTGGCCCCCTTTCGCCGTATATTGCAACCCATTACTGACTAAATTCGTAAACAGTCGCGCTAGTTGGTCCCAATCTCCGGGAATGGTAAAATCCGGTCCCGATTCTGTTTCTATCTCCATCAGGGGGGAGTGAGGGTGATTGCTGCTATCAGGGGGATCAATAATTTCTAACACCAATTCAATGCCTTTTTCTGCGGCGATCGCCTCTTGTTCCTCCATCACTTCCATCAATAAGGCATCCATTGGCACAGGTTGTTTCCTCACCTTCACCATGCCGCTATCTTGGCGCGCTAAAAACAGCAAATCATCCACCAATCGTCCCATGCGCCGCGTCAAGCGTTCCACTAACTGCAATTGCTGGCGATGGATGGGTGACTCTAATTCCGGGTCCGCAAGGGCGACTTGCACATTGGTTTGAATGGTGGCGATCGGATTTCTCAGTTCATGGGAGGCATCGGAGGTAAACTGTTTGAGACGCTGGTATGATTCTCGCACAGGTTTCATGGCTAATCCTGACAGTAACCAGGCGATCGCACTAATGGCAATTGCCATCAGGGAAGTGCCCAAACTTAAATCAATAATTAACTGGCGAATCGGTTTGGTCACTTCAAACCAAGGATGACTGACTCGCAGATATCCTATCACTTGCCTTCCGATTTCCACGCGATCGGTGAATTGGCGCAGGAGTTGTCCTTCAGACAGTTGGACCGTTTCCCCGTTCTTTTTCGGGTGAAGGGGTATTTCTAAGGGTTCCCAAAGGGTAGACCATAATAATTCCCCCGTGGGACTAAACCATTCTAAATCGATATGGTCATCTTCGACGGTTTTGGCATTGTTGCGGAAACTGGCGACAAGATTTACCGTATATTGGCCAGTTTTGGGGTTTTCATCGATCGCCAGCGATCGTTCCACCACTTCCACAACGTGCTTGAGGGTGTCATCAATGCGATCGATTAACGTACTCCGAACATACACATAAAATCCCGTGGCAAACACCAGCAGCAACACGGCTGTGAGTGCCGCATACCAAATTGCTAACCGTCGGCGCGTTGCTTGAAACATTTCTGCGATCGTCCTGTAAGTTTATGATAATTGTAGAGGGAAATTTTCACTAAACTCCCGACCCGGAAAGGGAGATGCGTGACGAATACAGTCTAGGAGTGCACAGACTAATCTGCAAGAGTTTGAAACTAGGCGATGATTTGATTTCATGACTTTTAGCGGACAATCTTCCGCCAGTTTTGTCAATTGCTATGAATCTATAGCAATCCTAAATGATTTATAACTTATGTCTTCTCCTACAGGATGTTCACTGGCCGCCAACGAGAAAGGGGCGGCCATTGAACATCCGAGGGGACATCGGGTGAGGTACAAATCCGGCAAGGATTGCTATAGTTATCGTACAATTCTGAAGTGATAGTCCATAGAGTCATCCTCGGTTTTTCAAAACCGAGGATGACTCTATGGACTGGGGATAATCCGGAGGTGAGAGTCCCTGGGGTTGAGAAGGTTAACTCCCTTGAGAAGCGCGTTCAAAGCGGCGGTTCACTTCTTCCCAATTGACGACATTCCACCAACTATTCAAATAGTCTCCGCGCTTATTTTGGTAGTTCAAGTAATACTTACGGTTCGCTCATTTTTAAAAAAGTAAAAAAGATGGCAATTTAATCCTCTCCTTATGAGGAGAAAACAAAAGAGCGTTCGTTCAAAATGGCACCGGAGTTAAAGGGAGAAAGACTTGTATTAAAAACGAAAGATGGAGTTGACC
>CAYUEH010000172.1:0-9514 GCA_964442465.1 uncultured Laspinema sp.
GTTGGGCATTTTCTAGGGAAATTGCCGCTTGGGCGGAGATGACTTGCAACAGTTCGATGCGTTCCTGGGTAAATGCGCCAGTTGCTAAGTTGTTTTCTAGGTAAAGAATGCCAATCAGTTTGCCTTGGTTGACAATAGCAGCACAAAGCAGGGATTGAGTTTGCTGTTGCAGAATATAAGGTTCTGAGGTGAAAATTCCCTCTTGGGTAGCGTTGGCAAGGATGACATTTTCTTGGGTGCGGGCGACATAGTTAATAATAGCCGGGGGGACGAAGTTGCCGCTTTCTAAGGAGAGAGATTCCAGAATTTGAACTTCCCTATCCGGGAGTTTGGCAGCTTCAATTTTGAGTTGATTGTTGTCAGATAAAATCAGCACGCCTTTTTGTGCACCGGCGTTTTCTATGGCGAGAGTCAGAAGTTGGGCGAGGAGTTTATTGAGTTGAATTTCGCTGCTGATGGCTTGGGAGGCTTTGAGCACCGTGGCGATATCCAGGGTTTCTCCGGAACTGCTGCCACTGGTGGAGGTGGTGGAGAGTTTGCTGCTGGTGGAGGTTCGTAACTCGATAAGTTCGGGATAGCGGGTTTCTAGGTGTTGGACTTTGGCGATCGCCCCCCAGCGTTGATAGGCATAGTGGGCTTCTTGCAGGTAGAAGCGGGCTAAGTGAGGGATGTTGCGCGCGATGTAGAAGCGGGCGGCGAGTTCGTAGGCGAGGGCTTCTTCGTTGAGGTATTCGTGTTCTTTGGCGAGGGTGATAGCGCGATCGTAGTAGTCTCGGGCATCGGAGGGGTTGCACAAGACTCGGGCGCGTTCCGCTTCGACGAGATAATATTTATGCAGGTAGTTCATGGGAGCGTGTTGCGCCCACAGTTGCATTTTTTCCTGGTTGGCGGCGACTTTTTCTAGGATGCGCTGTTGTTCGGGTTCGGAGGCGTCGGGATAGAGGGCGAGGTGGGTGAGGGAATCGTAGAAATGGAAGAGAGGAACCGTATGCATGGCGATCGCCATTCCCACATACTCTTCACCCAAGGCTACATTTTCAGCCGCTTCTGGGAACCGTTCAAACAGGTAGCACAACATGATTTTATTTAAATAACTCAAACAAAGCGCAATTCTATCGCCCCCTTGTTGATAAGATAAGAGTTGACTCGATTCATCAAACGTATCACTATTGAGAGTCCAGGGTTCTTCAGTGGGAGTTAACAGTTTAAAAACCGATTGTCGGAACGATTCCATCCATCGTAACGATATTGCTTGCTTTAGTTTGATGAATTCATCGCTATAAGTAAAAATTGCAGCCTTGACTTGAAGTAATTCTTGACCTGCCCAGTAGTAATGGACGCAGTACATCCACAATGCCAAGCTCCCATACAGGATATCTCCGGTTTCCAATCCACTTTGATATGCTTGTAAAAAATTTTTTATGCTATTACCGAGAGGCTCCTTCCAGTGTCGAATGAATGTATTAAAAATATATAAGGTTTTTGTTTCTATTTCTTTGGTATTTAGGTGATTCTGTAAATTTAAACCTAATAAACCGAATTTATATCCAGATTCTAAATCATTTTCTACCCCACATAAAAGTAGGGCATAAGCAACATAGCCTCCCGGAGCTTGAGAAGTGTTACCATACTGGAGGAATAAACTAGCCAGTCGGAGTAAAATGAGGGGATAAATTTCAGGAAATCCAATAGCAGCAAGACTAGATAAACTCACCAAAACCCGAGTGGCAGCTAACTTATAAGGGTCGAGCATAGGTGGCATATCAATTAAATCGGAAATCCGCTTTCCGGCCCAAGTTGCTCTAGTTTCAGTCATCGCCTGCCCAATATCAGAGGGAGTAGGTTGCTCTGGAAGTGGCATTCCTAATCGTTCCAGAATTTCTAGCCCACTTTTTTTCGCTTCTCCTAGTTGATTCTGTGAAACATACCCTTGTATCTTCAGTTCATACACTTTCACCGTGTCCAAAACCGTGATAGCTTGTTGCAAGATTACTTCACTGAATTCTTCCATCAAGGCATAAGAAGCACTAAACAAGGCGGCTTCAACCGCTTCTAAATACAGGGCTAAGGTTAAATCATATTGCTCTTTCCAACTGTTTTGAGGAAGTAACTCGATCGCCGTCTGGAAGTAACGTAATGCCGATTTAAAAGCAGCAGAGGCTTTGGCTTTTTTACCGGCCCTCTCATTTAATGAAACTAACTCCTGTTGTAAGGATACCTCAACAATGGCTTCCCGGCCCAAGTTGAGTTGATGGACGATATCAAATATATTTTGCTCACGATTTTCTAAGGGGATATTTTCGAGAAATAACTGACCAATCTGGAGATGGACCGCTTGTTTATCAGTTTCCGGAATTAAAGAATAAGCCGCTTGCTGGATGCGGTCATGAGCAAATTTATACTCCACGGTTACCCCCTGTGCAATATCCGTGATATCCAATTCCATTAGCTTATAGTCGTCCCCAAGGGGTAAAATTAAAGTCTCGGAGATGGCATCCCATAATGCGGCTGCCGTTTCTGAACGGGATTTCTGAGAGACGAGGGCCAAAGTTTCTAGGTCAAAGCGATAGCCCATACAAGCCGCTAATTTTAAACAAGTTTGGGTAGTTTCCGGTAGTTTTTGAACTTGCTCTACCATCAAATCCACCACATTATCCGTAATATTTTGGGCCGCTATTTGATGAATATCCCACTGCCAGCAGCGACGGGAAGATTCAAAGTTTAAGACTTTATTTTTATAGAGAGAATTTAAAAACTGGTTCACAAAAAACGGATTTCCCTTGGTTTTGACCTCTACTAACTCCGCAAGGGGTCGGGCAATTTCTTGAGAAGCATTTAGGGTATCGGCAACCAACAGAGTGACATCACTCAGACTCAACGGAGTCAGAAAAATTTGATTCACGGTTGCTTGGTTGTTTTGAAGTTCCTCTAGGGTGAGCATCAATGGATGCGCTGAGGAAACTTCGTTATCACGATAGGCCCCGATGAGATATAAATACTGACTCGCCGGGGTCGTCATCAAAAGTGCTAACAATTTCAGGGAAGCGTTATCAGACCATTGCAAATCATCTAAAAAGACAATCAGGGGATGTTCAGCTTGGGTAAAGACTTGAATAAAGTTTTGAAAGACCAATTTAAAGCGATTTTCAGCTTCCGTTCCCGGAAGTTCGGGGACATGGGGTTGTTCACCAATGATGGCTTTCAGTTCGGGAATGACATCAATGATAATTTGTGCATTAGGCCCGAGTGCCGTCAGTAGTTTCTCCCGCCAAGTGGCGATTTGGGTCGCGCTTTCCGTGAGCAATTGCAATATTAAAGACCGAAAGGCTTGCACCAAAGAAGCATAAGGAATATCCCGTTGCAGTTGGTCAAATTTGCCGGAGATAAAATAACCTCGTTGACGGGTAATCGGTTTATAAACTTCCTGGACTAAAGCCGATTTCCCAATCCCAGAATATCCCGCTACGAGCATCAATTCAGTCTGGCCCCCGCTACAAACTCGCTCAAACCCGGAGAGCAGTTCGGTGATTTCTTGCTGCCGTCCATACAGTTTTTGCGGCAGTTGGAATCGGTCCGAACTATCCTGAGTCGCGAGCGGAAACGGTTGGATTTGTTCAGTGGTTTGCCACTGGCGCAAACAGTCTTCTAAATCCCTCTTTAATCCATAAGCGGATTGATAGCGGTCTTCGGCATTTTTGGACATCAATTTTAAGATGATGTGCGAAATTGCTTCAGGAATCTCTGGATTAATCTGATGGGGTGGGATGGGTTGTTGGGCTAGATGGGAATGCACCAGGGCCAGGGGGTCATCGCTGGGAAAGGGAACCCTGCCGGTAAGCAATTCATAAAAGGTCGCCCCGAGGGAATAAAAATCACTGCGATAGTCTACACTGCGATTCATCCGCCCGGTTTGTTCCGGGGCAATATAGGGGAGGGTTCCTTCTAAGAGATTAGGATTGCGAAAGGTGGGATTTTCTCGACTCAGTTGGGTGGAAATACCAAAATCAATGAGTTTGAGTTCTTGGGTGTTGGGGTTAAGAACTAGGTTGCTGGGGTTAATATCTTTGTGGATAATTTGTTGCTGATGGACAATATCCAAGATTTCGGCAATGGCAATGGCAACGGGTAAAAATTGACTCAGGGTTAAAGGTTGATTTTGAATGATTGTCTTTAGGGAAAACCCTCCAAAATCTTCCATTACCATCACCCACTGGCGATCCGACCTTTCTAAGCGATAGGCATTGATGACTCCGGGAAAATTTAAAGACTGAGTGGTTTCATATTCCCGCTTAAACTGGGCAATTTTTTCTGGGGAGGGGTAGGCTTGATTGAGCAGTTTGAGGATAACGGGTTGGTTATCGGATAGACCCACGGCGCGATAGATTCGCGAATTGCTGCTTTCGTGGAGTAGTTCGCCGATTTGGTAGTCTAAAATTGCGATCGCCATGAGATTTGTCCTCCTTTAGGGTCTATCGGGAATACCAACTCTCATCAAGAGTTCACGATCCGGACGGATGGTTAACCCCGCTTTGGGTACGAGATTCGCTTTCCCCTCTAATGTTAGTCGATAGCCTTGAGCAATTGTAGATGAAATCAACTGGATTTGCATCAGAGAAAATTCATTGCCAATGCAAAGGCGAGGTTCTACCCCAAAGGGAAGGTACGCATATTTGGAATGCTGGGCGTTTTCTTTGGCGAAGCGATCGGGCCAAAATCTTTCGGGATGGGGAAAATTGCGCGGGTCTCGATGCAGCAGATAGGGACTCACCCAGACTTGGGTTCCGGGTCGTAAGGTATAATGCTCTAGGGGAATTTCTGCTACAATCTCGCGCACAATTGCCGAGTTGGGAGCATAAAAACGCAGGGTTTCTTTGACCAGTTTTTGTCCATACCCTAAAGCCCTCAGCTTCTCTGCATCCGGAAGTTTCTTTCCTAATACTCGGTCTAATTCTTCTTGAAACTGAGTCTCGATTTCTGCATTTTGGGAGAGGCTATAAAATAGCCAGATTAAACTGGTGGGAATGGTATGATGACCCGCAAAAAACATCTGCAAAATTTCCCCAATGATTTCTGAGGGTTCCAGGTGCATCCCCGATTCATCCCTGGCACTGATGAGAAATGAGAGCATATCCCCTCGGTCTTCTCCAGAGGTAAGGCACTGTTGAATCAGATGTAAAGTTGCCTCCATTTTAGGATTAGCTCGCAACCGAGTCAAGGAAAAAATGTTAGTAATCCCCTGTCCTTGGCTGACGGTAAATGCCTCTCCCAGGGCTTCTTCCAACGGAATCAGTCCCGCCCGTTTCTGGTTTTCAGTTGCCGACCCATAGCCTTCGAGTTCGGCATCAAATAAGACTCGGGCTGAAATCCGGGCCGTGAGAATGAGGAATTCTCGATCCAGGTTCACCCGTTCTCCCTGTTGCCACCCCGCCAGCATTTCTCGGGTACAATTGACGATGGTTTGAGCGTAAGCGGCAATCCGATGATGGTGAAAGGCAGGCTGCATGAGACGGCGGCGAGTTTTCCAGATTTCTCCTTGTAAACTGGTTAATCCATCTCCCCAATATCCTCGATTCGATTGTTTGAGGATTTCAGGTTTTTGCAGTTTTTGTGCATTTGTAACAAAGACTTCCTGAACTAAATCGGGGTGATTAAGCAAATAGATGCCATTAGCTCCCATTTGGAAGAAACAAATATCACCGTAGCGGTGGGCCACGGTTTCTAAAAATCCCAGAGCATTGGCTTGAAATTGGATGGTATTTCCCATCCCAAACAAGCCTCCATCAGGACCCGGTGGATAGGAACGGTTCATAACGAGTTCGAGGTAATATATCTTAAATTTAGTAGGGGAGGATGTTGCCAGAAAAAGACGCAGTAGTGCCTTGTCCCTGGGGTTAAATGCAGCAAAATTTTTCTCTGTTGCTCTTAGGGAACTCCAAAAAATAAAATCTCCAAAACGTTCATTCGTAGATCAACAGAGTAGCCCCGTCAATGTAGGGGCGCAATGCTTGCGCTCTCCAGAGGGCGCAAGCATTGCGCCCCTACAGATACCTTCCTTCCTTTCAGTTGAACGTTTGGAGGATTTATATTTTGCAATCCCCTTACAAGAACATGGCAATCGGATTCAACTGTTCCTCCGTTAGGGGTTGACCCAAGTCTCCCATTTGCACGGGGACCTCATAGAGGCGACCGGGAGCAAATCTGGCCCAAAAGTGCCGCATCCCTGGAACAATGGTCTTGACGACATGAAGTCCTGTATCCGGTCGGGTTTGGTCTAACACCAGCAGGGATAATCCTTTTGAGCGCACGATTTCCCCGCAGGTGATCACATCGGTATATAAATCCTGACTGGCGAGAGAAGCATAATCCGATCGCCTTTTTTGGGGTAAGGTCGGATCCGGAGTCAGATAGGACTGATTCTCCGTGGTGGCTACGGTCAACCACTCCAGTACCTCCCGGTCTTCAATGCGATGATCTGGGGTTTCTGCAATCAGGGTGGGTAAAAACTGATTCAGTTCGGTCAAGGCTCGCAGAATCCCGATTTGCGGGTCAAAATGCGCTCCGAATGCTAAAACTACCTTTGACCCCGGTTGATCCTGGCGCGCCGAAATCGCCGCGAAAGTGGGGATCTTCAAATCACTGGTGATATCTAGGACCCACAGACTGCGATCTCGGCTGTGGTAATAGTCTAGGAGGGTCTGAAAGTAAGGTTCATCAAAGCTGGAGAGGTCTACTGCTGGTTTCTTGAGTCGATTGTACCACCACAGGGCGACGCTATCTCGCTCGACCAATTCCATAAATCCTTGCAGGATCGCTTCTTCTTTGCTATTTCCTGCCGCACAGCCGTTAGAATCACCCCGAGCAAAGGTAGCGTGATTTTGACGGGAATAACCGTAGTAGCAATAAGCAGTGGGGAGATAGCGAGGTTCGGACTCGGTTAAAGACCAGACTGGGGTCCAGTCAATCTCTTCGGTTTCATCGAAGGGTTCAGGAATCCAATTGAAGCGGGTTTGTTGAGCATTCAGGCGATCGCGCTCTTGATACTGGCGATCGCTAAACAGCATACAGGTGTTGGGGTGGATGGCGGTTTCTAAATCTTGATAGCGGGCGCGGATCCGGGCTTCATCCCCTCGAAAAACACCGGAATACCGCTCGATGGCTTCACACAGGGCGCTGGTTTTAGCTTGAATATCCAATTTGCCTTTCCCACCGGCTAAGGTCCGCAACCCTTGATGCAAAAAATAGAGGTTATTATCGGCCAAGGCAAAGTTATGATTAGCTACATAAGAATGCAGGGGTGACTTCTCATCTCCAGCAATCAGCGAAGGTTGCAAGCTGCTGATAATGCCGGTAATCGGACTGATGTGATGCGCTAATTTCTGATAGGTTTCCTCGGGAGAGCAACTGCGATGTCCGCCATCCTCCGTAAAGGTTTTGGGGCGAGTTTGCAATTGGGGTGGCACCGACTGCTGTTTAGCAACCCAGTCACGGTTCCCACAGGCTGGACATTGGGGCCGTTGGAGGAGGGAATGGTGCTGTTTTTCTAAAGTGAGGAGGTTGAGGGTAATCACTTCACCTTGTAGGACCGAGGGGCGATCGCAGACAATCCATTGAGCTATTTCCGTAGCAGCGACGGCAAAAGCCATGTGCACCGTGGAAGGCAAGGCCGAAAATCCGGGAGCAAAAGGACCACAACACCCTTTCTCTTCCAGATAGGTTTCTAGTTTGCGATGTCCCCGTAATCGATGAGCCAGACAATACCAGCATCCGGTCTGTTTGGGGATAAAAATCGGGCCGATCCACAGTTCCTTTCCTAAAGGTTTAAGTAACAGCCAAGGACGGTTAGCGGTCAGAGCCTTTTGGTTATAGATTTCCAGTTCCGGACGGAGGTAATCATCGGTGATAACAACGGCGCGATCGCCATCATCTCCGATTCTCACCCCCATTGCTTCCAGACTCTCTTGTAAGGGTGCAGTATCCAGGTTGGCGATGGGGATCAGTGACACCGTAGTTGCTTCCAACCGTTGGACGACAGTTCGTGAATTTATCCCGAGTCCATCCCAAAATGCTGCTTGCTGGGGTGGCAGGAGTGCAGGTTCATCCACAAGATGCCCGCCATCGCGCAACCGTTGCAAGATATAAAAGACTTCCGCAATGGATAAATGTCCATCCAGACGCTGGATAATTTCCGTTTCCGTATATTGCCCATCCAGCAGGGGGGCAATCTGGATATATGCCTCGCCCCCCAACAGAAATTTTCCGGTTTCGGACAGTAAAAATACCCCTTCCGAGGGGACAATTTCATACCGATAACCGGCTTTAAACTGGGGGCGAGGAGTCATAGATTCGTCAGTGACTTTTGATAGGTTAGGTCAAGGTGCGGATGCGATCGGGTTGAACTACATCAGACCTAATGTAATCATTGCGCACCCACCAGTTACAAAGGAGACCATCTGTTTTAAAGGCTTTAAATGGTCAAGTAGGGAATAACGGGAGTCTGTTTTTCTTTGTCTTTGCTCAGAATCCCATCGATTTGTTCTTCAGTAATCGTCGTAGGGCAAGGAGGAATCTCAAAAAAACGCTTAAATCGGACTTTTTGAAACAACTCATTCATTTTTAGTTTGTGATCATTTTCTTCATCCGTCACATTAGGTAATTCAAGAATATTTTCACAGGATTTGATAAAATCTTCAATTGCCTTACGAGGATGTAACTCAAACTCATTTTTAAATTTTTCATCCCTCCAAGCATGGGCCACAATTCTGGCCCATTCTTCTAAGGAAATGTATTCTTCTGTAATTTCTAAGTTGTTTTCGGACATCTAATTTTCCTCTGAATTTAAACTAACTGTCTCGATCTTTACGCGGACCACCTATTCTATTCATGCGTAGGTGAGCCACTTCCCCCGTTACTTAACTAACAAGTACAGGTATAAGGTAGAGCTATTGCAGTTTGATCGCCGCTGGCTATTTCTTTTATATTGGGAATGTCCCCTGGATTAGGTGGAATTTGAAGCACGCGAACCTGGCTCATATCTTCTGGAAAAGCACCCTTGGGAAATTTGTCCTTAGAGTCTTCTATCGCTAGACGGGGATATTTTTCAAACTTATCTTTAAATCCGGGATCCTTCCAACATAAAGCCATGATCAAACCCCATTGCAAGGAGGTTAAATATTGCGGTTCAGTTTGGTTTTCCATCTTGGTTAGGTCATAATAAGTGGTTAGATTGGCCCGATCTGTTATCTGTTACTCAATCTGCATCCATTCTCGGTCTTTAGCAGTCTATCTACAGTACAAAGAAGGATGTCTAAACTGGAAGCACACTCGAAGCTCGGTTAATATGATATCTTAGCCTTGATAATATACTTAGTCAAGAGCAAAAGCTCAATTTAATTTTTATTAAGGTTGATTGACAAAGTGGTTCGTCTGTTGTAAGGCAATTAAGCCCGAGGTAGTTCAGTCTTATAGGGCAACGCTTCAGCCGTGGGATTCAAGGTTTGTAACCATTTCGCCGTCA
>CAYUEH010000173.1:0-9494 GCA_964442465.1 uncultured Laspinema sp.
TCATCACAGTACCTTTTGGCTCGGATTATCGGGTTATGCTTGGAGCCAGTCCCTCATTTTCTGGCGAGATGAAATGTTAGCATTGATGGCCCTAAAGCCTCATAAGGCTCACAATTTTCGGCAAGGACTAAATGCTCTATCCCTTGTACAGCAATTGGTCTAGCTGTCTTGTCACCCTCTCAGCCCACGCAGGCAAATCACTCTGCATCACTTCATTGCGTAACTTCAACTTGCTTAGGCGTTTACCACTTCTGGACAATGCAATTGCTTGGTTATAGCAGTATCGACAAGCCGCCAGCCATTTACGCTCCTACTTTATTTAGTTCAGGACTGGGGTAAATCCGGATCTTCTTTGACCTGAGTTTTGTATTTACCTGCTCCGGAGAGTCGGGAGCTAAAGCCGTAGAGGATGGCGAGGAAGTCCTCAACCATTTCTCATTCTGGACTGAGACTTGTCCGATTGAGAACCACGAGTTCACACCTGTTTTGTTCGCTCCCGTATCGAAACAAGTCAAACCTGTTGTGCCGTCAGGCATATCTTGCCAATCGGTCTGTGTGTGCAATGACAACCATGCGGACATTTCCTGACAGAACTTGTCCCAATAAGGTAAGCATTTTCTTTCTCTTGAAGTTGAGTCCAACTCCGATTTCTGCGATAACTTCTGCTTCGGGATACAGGCTTGAGAGTCCGGCAACCTGTCGGTTGAGGTCGCTTTGCTGGGCACGACTACTAACTCTGGTATAGATAACGACTTTACGTTTGTCACTGCCTGAGAAGGCAGCATAAGACTCAACGTTGTATCGTCGTTGCCCAGCAGGAGTTCTGATGGTCTCGATTGATCCATTTTCATCCCATCCTTGCAGTATTCTTTCGTGGACTCCAAGGATGAACGCTGCTTCTTTGGGCGTGACATATCTGACAATAGGTTTGCCTTCAAATGTTCTCGCCTATTATAACGCATTGCCCTAAAATATTTAACTAATCTGTGATTAAATCATATCTCTTTAATTTTTTTGGCCTCTTCTATTTCCATTCGGGCCAAAGTGGTCACGGCATCGGATAAATAGATAACCAGAGTAACCCTTTTCTCCGGGTCTTTTTCTCGCCATAAGTCATTCGCATAAACCATCACGAGATTGCGATAAGCTCTAATAGATTCGGAATCAATTGCGTAACTCATAGATTTAGTAACTGCTCATGTCAAAGGGATAGTGTTGAACAAAGACTTTCAAGAGTTGTCTTTCGGGTTCCAAATATGTAAATGTTACTTGTAAAAGTTCATCTTCTGCAAGGGTCATCTCTTGAGTAGCTTCTGATGGAAGGGTCCTCTTTATCCATCGCCACTAGAACCACTATATTTTGGGTTGGGGGCGAGTTGTGTGTGCCGTTCAGTCTGGCGTTCAGTTTGGTACTGGCTAACCCATCCCATCAAAAGAAGGGGCCATCTTTCCCTTGCCCATTGGACTACTTTTGGGTGTGAACCTAGTTTTTGGGAGACTCAGTTTGGAGATCGGTCGCGGTATTGGCTAACGGATCGCCTCAAATCAAGGGCCATTTTTTCCTTGAAATTAAGGGTGCTGCCCCACAAAAAACCAGATCCAATTTTCTTCCGTTGCGGGTTTTGGCGCGGGCAAAATTTTAGAGAATGAAACAGCCCTAATTAACGATAGCGTAAGTCGTCCTTTATCTTTCATAGCAAATTCCATTACTTAGTTGGGGCGCGGACGCGCCATTGCTATGAACACAATTAAATAAGGAATTGACCTTATGAATACTGCTCATATCGTCGGTCGTGTCGGACAACAACCCGAACTTCGCTATTTTGAGTCCGGGCGAGTTCTTGCCAAATTTTCGATAGCTGTCAACCGAAACTCACGCTCAGACCAACCTAATTGGTTTGCTGTCGAACTTTGGGGGAAAACTGCCGAAGTAACTGGGAACTATGTGAGAAAAGGCTCCACTGTCGGCATTTCTGGCTCTTTAAAGTTGGATGAATGGACCGACGCCAATACGGGTGAAGTTCGTTCTCGACCTGTCATAAAAGGCCGACGTTTAGAACTCCTTGGAAGCAAACCCGCTGATTCAGATTCCGACAATTCTTCTACTTCCAATTCTAACGATTTTTAAATTGACTTTGCATCTTGATTAGCGCGGTCGGGCCTGTTGGCGCGGTCGCGCTTTTTTTGTGAACAATTGAATTAGGAGATTTTCAACATGAATATCTTTTCCTTCAAACTGCGACTCGATTCCATCCAAGTTGGTCATACAGCAGATGGGAATATCCAGGTGATGGGTTTCAGTTCGTTCCAATTCTTTGACGGCAAACAAACACAAATCTATCCGTTGGCATTCACCGCTTATGGTGAACCTGCACAAACCATTGCCCAAGCAGGTATTAATGGAGTTGTTGTCGCTATCGGAGAACTCAATATATTCTCGGTAGACCGCCAAACCCACAAGGACAAGGTGGCGAACTTCCACGTCGAAGAAGCCCAAACCATCCGCCCAGGAAACTCGGTCTCCCTCGAAGTATCTCCCCCGACCATTCAATCTACTACTGCGCCGACTACTCAACCTCGCGTTGCCCATGCCCCAGCAGCTTCTCATCGCCAACCTCAGCCGACGCAACAACCTGTAGGCGTAGCAACCGCTCCATCTAATGGTCATTCCCCCGTGGATGACGAAGAACTCATCCCATTCTAAACCCTTCTTAATCTAAAACAAAGTACACTGAACTATTACTTTAGTTTAGTGTACTTTGTTTTTTTAGTCTTTGAATAATAGGGTCACATTACAATGCTGTAAAAAGTATTTTAATTGCTGATTGAAATACGCGAAAATATTTAAAAATTAGTCTAATAAATTTTGTTTAAAAATTGTTTTATGTTTATCATAATAAAATTTTTATAGTATAAAAACCTAATTTTTATACTATAAAAACCGCTAACGCGGGGATAACATGAAAATTTCTATAAAGGTACACCAAATATGTCCCACTTCTCCCAAATTCAATCCTCTTTCACCAACAAATTAGCCTTAAAGCGAGCTTTGGAACGCTTAGGTTTCACCCCGGAAGTCTACGAACAGGCGACCGAAGTGGTGAACACTTGGGGTGATTATGCAGAAGCAGAAATTATCCTGCGTCGTCAGACTATCAGTGAAGACCGTCCCTGCCAAGCAGACTTAGGATTCCAGTGGGACCCCGAATCCGCGTGTTATAAAATCGTGGCAGACTCCTATGAATTCGACTATTCTACCCTGAAGGAAAAATTCCAAAACTTAGAAAATTTCCAAGCTCAATTGACCGTAGCTTATGAACTGGAAATGTTGCCAATTTTGTATAACAAATCGTCGTTCGATATTGCTGAACCTATCCAACATGAAAATGGGTCTTATACCGTGACGATTACCCAAAAAGTTGACCCTTACGCCGAGGTAACAGTCTAGTTTTCCAAAATCACCCTCATCCAGTCCAAGTTATCTCTCAATTTATCATGACACAACCGATTATCAAAGTAACAATCACTCCCAACCAACCGATGAAAGTTGAAGTGGAAAATGCCACTGGCACCTCCTGTACTGAGTTAACTCAACCCCTGGTAGACAATGGCACTCTAGTCGAGCAAAACTTTAAACAGGAATACTTTGACGACCCAACTCTACCTGACCCCGTTGTAGACATCGAATTCTAAACCCTAAATCCATCAAAAAGTACCCTCTTAAATTTAGTTTTATGAGGGTACTTTGACTTGCAAAAAAAAGATTTGTAGTCGATTAACACTTAGACCTTCACTAATTTATCATGATTGACCCCAACCAAATCAAAAATTTTGCCCAAGCTGGATTGGCAGCCCTTCTCATTAAAACCCCCAGCGCTGATGAAGAACTTGTCGTCCATGAAATTGTCCAAACTCTCCAACAAAAATATTTTTTTGATAGGGCTTTGCAATGGGATGCAGCCAATCAATTTAAAACCATTGAATTAAATGGAAAAACTGACACGGAAGCTCCCCTTGACGTTAGTCCACAAGCACATCCCGTTTTAACATTCTTCCATCATCTCGAATCTAAGCTGGAGCTAAATCATCCTACTTTAATTATTGCTAAAGATATTTGGAGGTTCATTGAAAGCCCCGAAGCTCGTCCTGATTTTATCCGATTGGCGATTGATTGCTTTTACCGACTAAAACGTTCCCATCATCGACTATTTATTCTAGATGGGACCGGCAACATTCCATCGCATTTTCAAGATTTAGTCTGGCTGCTCCCCAATCCTCTTCCCAACTCCGGCGAAATTAGGGCTTTAATTGATAAAAAAATGCAATCTTTAGCCCAAAGTGCCAGATTAGCTGGGGTGGAATTTCCTATTTCACTTGCATCTAGTGAATGGCAACAATTAGTCCGTACCTGCCAAGGATTAACCAGTGAAGCAATCGAAGATATTTTACAGTTAGTCGCCCTTCAACAGTTTAGCTTTACCTCCGATGCGCTCGAACAGGTCAAAGCCTTAAAAGTGCAGCGCTTGGCGAACTCGGGCATCACTTTCGGCAATCCCCCAGATGTAGCAGTGCGGGGCCTGAGTGCGGTCCAAACTTGGGCGGACTCACAGTTGCCCCTCTTACTCGACCCCGTGGGGCGATCGCAATACAATCTCCAACTCACTAAAGGGGTGTTAGTCATCGGGCCTGCGGGAACAGGCAAAAGTTTGTTCGCTAAAACCCTTGCCCAGCAATGGAATATCCCCTTGCTCCAACTGGACATGGGGCGGTTGATGAACAAACACCTCGGGGGTAGTGAAGCTAACCTACGCGGATTACTAGAAATCGCTGAAGCCTGTGCGCCTTGCATCCTCTGGGCTGATGAAATTGACAAACAATTAGCAAACTCTAATGGAGAAAATGATGGCGGCACCTCTGCTAGGACGATCGCTTTTCTCCTGACTTGGTTACAAGAGCATAAAAGCGATGTGATTTTAGTAGCCACCGCCAACCGGCCTTGGAACTTAACCGCTGAACAGTTACGGCGATTTCAATGTTTCTTTGTCGATATCCCGGATGTTAACGCCCGCTTTGAAATTTGGCAGGCTTTGCTCGAAAAATTCAGCATTTCTTTGCCCACCGAGGCCGTCGAGTTGCTGGCTGCTGAATCTGAATCCTATACAGGAGCGGAAATCAATACCATCGTATCCGAATCTGCCACAAATGCTTGGGTACAAGGGCATCCTGGCCAGGTAGATGTTGGAGCCTTACTCAATAAATTGCGCTGCCGTCATCCACAGTGGGGTGGCAGAAATCAAGAATTGCTCGAATTACGCAATTGGGCCGCCGCCTCCCAAACCATTTGGGCAAATCCCGCGCCCCAATCTTCTTCTGTCACTCAAAACTCTCGCCATATTCAGTTTTAAATACCCCTGCCCGAGCTTGAACAATCCAATCAATGCTCGGGTTTTGAATGTTTTAGATTGATTAATTGTCATGAGAATTCAGCACTATCGATTTAATCGCTCTCAGGGCCTCATTTACCGTGAAGTAGGACAACAAATTCAACCTATCAATGAGCAACATTTAGATGCCATAATCTTACACGCAACCCCGCCTGTTCTAGGGCGACCCTTTTCTAATATGCTCCAGCAGGAGTGGATTGGGTTGTGCTTTTTAGATTCAAACTTAGATTGGTCTTATGCTCTCCTTTCCAGCGGCAATTCTAACGCCCTCCGGTCTTTCTTAGACTATCGTCAAAACTTAAAAGCTCCTCTCAATTCAGTAACAACCCGGATTACCTTGGATGAGCAAAACTCTCGTACTGGACATACCTGGTTTATGTACGATTTTGAAGCCCTAAATTTACCCTATGGTTTTGATGGAAAAACTTACCTTGAAAATATTAACTACCCTTTGGTTGATACGCGGTTGGAATTACCATTTTCACCTCCTCCGAGTTTAAATGAAATTCGCAATCAATTCCCAAGCGTTATTTCCTCTAAACCATCTTTTAAACAGAGCAGTACCGACCTTCGTACCCAATTTATCATTTGGGACTAATTAACTCACCATTTATCATGTCCTCTGGTCTGCCCCAATTGCTCAATGGGCTGCAAATGCTGCCAGCCCATTGGCCGCTCGTTCCTACCTCCCATTGTAAAAGGCCCCTTGGCTATCAATGGCAGCATAATCCGTTAACGCCCCAGCAATTTCAAGAAAACCTCCTGCAATATGGTGCAGTTCCCATCCACGATCGCCACCTCAAACCCTACTTTGTCCAGCCCCAGGGCTTTGGGTTGCTCACCGGAGCCAATACTGAAGAATTTTTGATTGCTGTTGATGTTGATGGGGAATCTGCTCTGGCGAAACTGTATGAACTTTGTGGTGATCAAGCACTCCCACCCACCGTGGCCTTTAGTTCAGGCTTACCATTTAGAGCACAGTACCTACTTAAGCTGCCTCTTAATCAAGTGGTGCGATCGCAGAAAATCCGCACCGCATCCTCAGACATTTTAGAATTCCGAGGAATTGGACATCAGTCTGTGCTGCCTCCTAGCCCCCATCCTGTCACCAACGTTTACCATTGGTTGTGCAATTCCTCCCCCGCCGAAACCCAGGTTGCGCCGATTCCCCCAAGGTTACTTAATGCTCTCAATCACCCTGATACAACCCCTCAACTCCATCGTTCCCTGGGTCAATCTCCCGGTCACCGAGTCTATCCCCAATCCCCATTCCTACCCGCTGTTCCATCCCATTTAAGTTGGGTGAATCCGCTACTCCAAGCGATTCATCCCAGGTTTGCCGACAGTTATCACGACTGGATTAAAATCGGGCTGACCCTCAAAGCCATTCATCCTGATTTACTGGGAGCTTGGGATTCCTGGAGTCAGCAATCTTTTAAGTATAAACCAGGGGAATGTGCTTACAAATGGAAAGGTTTTCAGCCTCATTCTCTCACGGTCGGTAGTCTTTATTGGTATGCCAGCCGCTTTTAACGGTGGAAGCGGCTACGCCGAGCTTACTGAAGATTCTTGAAAAATTATATGCCAATCAAACGTAATCCTGTCGAAATGCTTCGCAAACAAGCGCTTGCTCAACTTAAAACGGCAAAAGAACAGGCGGTCATTCAGGTTTGGATGAAGTTAAAAGATGAAGAATTGCATCAAACAGTACCCTCCCTAAGTGCCGAGCAACGGCTGGCTTTAATCCAAGCAAGCCTGGAAGAACAGGGAGTAGATTTACCTGAAAATTTAACAAAATCTATCTCCCAAAATTCCGGGCAAGATTCCTCTGATGTAAATCCCCCTCCAACGAACCTGTCTTCGATTAAAGGTTCGACGCCAGCCGAATCGGTCCCTTTTACTTCTTCTACACCTACCCAGTTCCCTCAAAACTCTCGAACTCGCGCCTATTAAAAGGTAACAAACCCCGTCTTCTTTCACACCCTTATTTCCCTGAGCTTAAACATCAGGAAAGCTGACAGTTCACAGCTAACTGTTAATTCAGCTTTCCTGACTTTTGTAATGGAGTATTTTACTTAAAATGACCAATCCTGATCTGAATATTAAACATCCCCATCCGGTTGGCTTACCCAATCCATACCCCTTGAAGTCTAACCCAATCCAAAAAATCCCCCCGATTCCCCCTACCAATGAGCTGGTCAAACAATCTGACAGAAAAGAGGTTGAATATTTAGACCAAATCCTCACGGAGGAATGGGACTACTATCACCTGGGTCACTTTGATGCTGACCGAATTTAATTTGTTATCTAGAAAACTAAACCCCTAATTGTCTCATGAACATTAAAACTGACCACCGCGTTATCATTTCTCCCTTGACTCAAGTCCAGGGATTTACGGTACTCAATGATTCAATTGTTATTTCCTTTACAGAAGCTGGAGAATCTTTTGAATTAGTGTTTAACTCCTCTGCTTTGTTTGTGGTTGATGAATTAATTAAGTCTGCTCAAGACTGTCAACAAAAACTGATTGAAATAAAAGAGCAACAAAAATTTTCCGGTTTTAACCTAAATTCTTCACATTTTTGGAGTCGCTCACCCCAACCGGCTCATTCAGATTTGGTTGAAGATGAATAACACCCTATTCAAGTCAATTCAGGCTTAACGAGTGCTAACCTCTTCATCAATCGAGTACAAAAATATCGGAATTTCATGACTTCCATAAATTCTTCAAATACCGGACAACCTAATATTAACCAGACCAATCAGTCTGAAGCTCATTTGAATCGGGATGAATTTGCTAATCCAGTTTATGTAGACCCGAACGCTAAACTTCCCCGGATTCAAGCCTTGCGGGGTCCTTCAGAAAATTTATGTGGCTATTTTGTCAGTGTTGACCAAATGGCTTTAGCGGGTTGGATTAACTTTGAGTCATCTCAGCTAATAACCTACCCCTTTGAAGCAACTGGAAAGCAGGAACAAGGCATTTTGCTGGCTTCACCTCGGATGTTGGTTTGCCCCAAAAGTCCGGTTCTCGCTTTTGACCGGAAACTTACCCAAGAATCACAGAATGGTCCAGTTATTCTAGGCCGTTATACCACGAACATGAAAGCTGAGGCAAACTATGGAAATTTGCAGTATTTCCAAGTTTATCTGCTGGATGCAAATAACCAACCCTTGCATCAAGTTCCCTTAATGTATCGAGCGACTGGAGCAAACCAAGCAACTTTTGCAATTCATTGGCAAGAGTTTTGTCATGAATTAGAAACTTGTCATGCCATTGTCAATCAAATTCCGGCTCGCCCCAAAAATTCAGCATTTCGTTGTTTAGGAGTCTTTGCATTTAACACCAGTCGGGAATTAGCTGGAGAAAAACAAAAATCATTCGCCTGTAAAGTTGTCCAACATGAAATTCCGAACCTGCAAAATTGGCGGAATTATTTCGTAGGATTTTCTCCTATCAAAGAGGCAGTCTGGGAAGGATTAGAACCTTCATCCCCTATGTTAATTCCCGATTCGACCCAACTCCCTTTAACTGGAGGGGAAGAGTCGTCAATCAACCCATCCTTGCCAGCCGGTAATCCCAATCCCTCTAATTCCCATTTTTAACCTAGCACCAGGTAATTAATCACTGAAGGAGTCAACTTTAAACGGTTGGCTCCTCTTGTTTTTTAATCCTCATTCATTCCCATATGTTACACCAGCCCTTAAAAACTAAAACTCAGGTTATTGCCCAAGCAGTTCAGTTACTGCTATCCAACCACCCTTCTACCAATCAAGTATTGACCCGACAATCTGCATTAACTGCCACTTTCCAGTATTTAACGCGGAATGTCCCAGAAAACTCTCCCGAAAAAGCCAGTCACATTATTCTGGGTTACGTTCATGCTTGTTTAACTCAATAATTTATTTTCCAGAAAAAAGGGGCATTCGCCCTGGTTTAATGAAGAGTTTTATTGCTGTAAATTACTCTTCTTTAAACCCTAACTTTAAAATGACATATGACTCCTATCTCTCAATTGAACCAACTGGAAAAGAAACTCCGCAGTTTTG
>CAYUEH010000174.1:0-1536 GCA_964442465.1 uncultured Laspinema sp.
GAAGCACATATCGATTTGAGACCCTTGGCAACTTTAGCGCAGGCAGAATTTTATTGCGATCGCGCCATTGCTCTCGATTTACAACAAAACCAAGTCCTCTGTGCCAACCGTCCCCCCATCCCCTTTGATGTTCTCTCCATTGATATTGGCAGCACTCCTGCCACCCTCAATGTTCCCGGTGCCGCCACTTATGCCATTCCCGCTAAACCCGTTCCCAAATTATTAGAATCCTGGCAGCAATTCCGAGAAAAAGTCTTGCAATCCCCGGAACAATTCCGCAGTTTAGCAACGGTTGGGGGAGGTGCTGGCGGGGTGGAATTAACTTTGTCGATTCAAGCTCATCTGAACAAAATATTAGCGCCAAAATACCACAACAATATAGACTATCATCTTTTTCATCGCAACAGTCATATTCTCTCCAGTCATAGTCGATATGCTGCTCGCACCTTAACCCGACTGATGCAAGAGAGGGGAATTCATCTCCACCTCAATCAAACGGTTAACGGGTTAGAAAAGCAGCCGTCAGAACGCCTAAAATTGGACTGTGAATCTGGATTACAACTAGAGTGCGATCGAGTATTTTGGGTGACTCAAGCCTCTGCACCAGATTGGATATCCGCCTCGGGACTATCCACAGATAATCGCGGGTTTATCCAAGTCAATGACCACTTACAATCGATTTCTCATCCTAACATCTTTGCGTCCGGAGATATTGCCACCCTGCTCAACAATCCGCGACCCAAAGCGGGAGTTTTTGCCGTGCGTCAGGGAAAACCTTTATTTGAAAATCTCTGCCGCAGTTTACAGGATAAACCTTTAATTGCTTATCATCCCCAACAGCAATTTTTAACCTTAATTGGCACCGGGACTGGAAAGGCAGTTGCCTCCCGGGGGAAATTTGGGTTGGGTCCGTTTCGTTTGATTTGGACTTGGAAAGATTGGATTGATCGGCGGTTTATGGAACAGTTTAATCTGTGAGTCGAAAGGAAGGCGATCGCACTCAAACGTTAACCCTATCTCCACAGGACAACCTCGGACCGACCTTAATCTATCTCTCGGTAGAGGTAAGAGCCTCCCACGGTATCCTAGGATGCTAAATATAACTCAATTTTCGTTTTACAAGTTCCCCAATCAAGAGGTCATTAAATATGCAACGCATTTTATCTGCTTTAAAACAAGTCCGATTGGGACTGATGGCGATCGCAATAGCCTTTACCTTCATCAGCGTTTCTGGTGCATTTGCCTTCCCTCATCCTAGCCAAGCAGCAACCGGCTTAGATTCGAGATTAGTCAAAGAAGAATATAAACTCGATAACAACCAACGGGACAATCAGTTAAAGAGCCGAGAAGAAGCCTACGAAGAAATGCTAAAAGAAGCCAAAAATATGCACACCGAAGAAAAAGCCTACGAAGAAAATCTGGCTGAATATAAAGATGAAAATCCCTCCCCGGGTTTAGCTGAAAAAGCCCAAGACTTCATAGAAAATCTGACCGAAACCAAATAATTAACCGACTCCATCGGTGGATAGGGTTTGA
>CAYUEH010000174.1:1636-5930 GCA_964442465.1 uncultured Laspinema sp.
TTCCCAGGGTTTGACCCAAGTTTATCGAAGGCGATCGCCTCCTACCGGGAGACCCAAAAAAGGAGCGCTGGAATAGCGCCCCTTTTTTTAGGTCATCTCCCACGGGAATCACCGAAACCCGTTGATTCCTAACTAATCTTCCGCAAACACATAGCGATATAACTCCGAGGGGTCCGGTTCGGGACTATTTTCCGCAAACTTCACAGACTCATCTACAATCCCTTGGATTTTATTCTCAATTTCCTTGAGTTCCTCGGCAGTTGCCAAATTCTTCTCCATCAGATAGGCACTCAAACGCTTAATCGGGTCCCGAGACAGCCAAAATTCCTTTTCCTCCTTGCTGCGAAGTTCATCCGGGTCCGCCAAGGAGTGACCCCGGAACCGATAAGTCATCGCTTCAATCAGAGTAGGACCTTCTCCGGCGCGGGCACGTTCCACCGCCTCTAATGCCGCAGTCCGAACCGCCAAAACATCCATCCCATCCACTTCGACGCCAGCCATGCCAAACGCCGCAGCCTTCTTATAAATTTCCGGTTCAGAAGTCGCCCGTTCGTGGGCCATCCCGATCGCCCATTTATTATTTTCTACCACATAAAGAATCGGCAACTTCCAGAGGGCCGCCATATTCAAACACTCAAAAAACTGCCCATTATTGCAGGCCCCATCGCCAAAGAAACAAGCCGTCACACTATCGGAACTGGCATCTCCCATTGCTTCCCGACGATACTTGCTTTGAAACGCGGCCCCAGTTGCCACCGGAATCCCTTCCGCCACAAACGCAAAACCGCCCAACAAATTATGCTCTCCCGAGAACAAGTGCATCGAACCCCCACGGCCCTTGCTACACCCTGTTGCCTTGCCGAATAACTCCGCCATCACCTGTCTAGCAGGGACCCCCGCACTCAACGCATGAACGTGATCCCGGTAGGTGCTACAAACATAATCCCAATCCCGTCTCATCGCCCGGATCACCCCGGTTGAGACCGCCTCCTGTCCATTGTAGAGGTGGACAAAACCAAACATTCGGCCTCGGTAGTACATCTCGGCGCATTTGTCCTCAAAGAAGCGCCCTAAAACCATATCCTCGTACAACATCAAACCGTCTTCTTTCGACAGTTGTACGGTGCTCACGTCAAATGTTGGTAAAGTCCGTTCCTGAATCATCAAAGTCTCCTGGTAGCTTGGAACCCGAGGGTCGAAACCTCGGAAGAAACGCGAATTGCGTGGGTTTAACCCCAAATCCGGTAGTAAAACATCGGTTTTCTCTAGTAGCCTGCGTAGGCAGGCTTTGTCCGTATAGCCCAACCCTTGAGGGTGCGGGTTTTTGCTTTAAATTGATTTTAATCCCTCTTGTTTTATCCCAATCAGGGATTAATCCACCAGCATCGCCACTAGGCCAAACATCATACCATAAAGGTTCGATCGCTTCGCCAGATCAGGGCAACTGACCCCGGAACACCCAACAGAATGGGTCCCCAGTTGACGAAGCTCCCTGGACCTTGTTAAATAGAAGCCAACACCGGGCAAGCCACGCAAACTCTCCCAAACAAGGCAGAACCCTAGCTCAACCTTGGAGTACGCCGCAATTCTCCAGATAAGATAACTCTGAAACCTTTTATCATAGAAACTAAAGGCTATAATTATCGGACTCTTTTAGTCGTTTATATTTGCTGCTATTGGTTTGTCTGGTTGCTCATCAAGCAGGGGAAGTAGATTGTGCTAGTGCCACTCGATTATTACCGGATTCTCGGCCTGCCAATTCAGGTACCTGGGGTCGAAACCCCTGGCTATGCTGAACAGCTTAAGCAGGCCCATCGCGATCGCAAAGAGCAACTCCCAAGGCGGGAATATTCTGAAGTCGCCACAAGTGCTCGCAGACAACTCATTGACGAAGCCTATACCGTTCTGAGCGATCCCGAGGAGCGTCAAAAATATGACGCCAGCTTTCTTGCCAAAGCCTCTGAATTAGAATCGGCCTCAACCGATTCCACCACAGGAAGAGGAAGACTAGAGTCAACCGACTCCTACCTCGACCCCAATACTCCGAATATTGATATCCCCTCGGAAGGCTTCATCGGGTCCTTACTCATTCTCCAAGAACTTGGGGAATATGAACTGGTGTTAAAACTCGGACTCCCAGTCCTCAGCGGTAGCAACATCAGTTTAAAAAATGGCCGGTTCGGAGACCCCAAATTAGTTGAGGCAGATATTATCCTCACCTTAGCCCTGGCCTGTTTAGAACTGGGTCGGGAACAATGGCAGGGGGGTAAATATGAAAATGCTGCCATCTCCCTAGAAAACGGCCAAGAAATGCTCTTGCGCGAAGGACTCTTTCCCGCAGTCCGGGGAGAAATGCAAGCGGACCTCTACAAACTCCGACCCTACCGGATTTTAGAACTGTTGGCCCTCCCAGAAACCCGAGGCAAAGAGCGTCAGCATGGGTTGCAACTCTTGCAAGATATGTTGCAGGAACGGGGGGGAATTGATGGCACTGGAGACGATCGCTCGGGGTTATCCGTAGATGATTTTTTACGGTTCATTCAGCAACTCAGAAGCCACCTCACCGCCGCTGAACAACAGGAATTATTTGAAGCCGAAGCCCGTCGTCCCTCCGCCGTTGCCACCTACCTCGCCGTTTATGCCCTCGTTGCCCGAGGATTTGCCGCCCGCCAACCGGCCCTAATCCGTCGCGGTCAAATGCTGTTAACCCATTTAGGGCGACGTCAGGATGTCCACCTGGAACAATCGGTCTGTTCCCTGCTGTTGGGACAAACCGAGGATGCGGCCCAATCCCTGGAACTGACTCAGGAACAGGAAACCCTGACGTTTATTCGGGAAAATTCTCGGAATTCACCGGATTTGCTCCCCGGATTGTGCTTGTACGCCGAACGGTGGCTACAATCCGAGGTCTTTCCCCATTTCCGGGATTTGGCAACCGCCCAGGCATCGTTAAAAGATTATTTTGCCGATGAACAGGTGCAGGGTTATTTAGAGGCCCTCCCCGAGACGACTGCCGATGAGGTGAACGAGTGGATGGTGGTCCCACCGACACCGAATCCGGTGACGATTGGATTACCGCAACCGTCCCCAAACCGTGAGTCGGTCTTTACCACCTTGCGCTTAGAGAGTAATGGGGCGACCAATGGGACATCGGGCAAAAATCCGAGTTTGTCGCCTTCTGCCGTATCCCTAGCGACCCTTCCCACAGCAATTCGCACCCGTTCTCATCCGGATACTGCTGGACCTGGCAAAATCCGCGATCGCCCTCGTCCCAGTGAAGACCGCAGTGCCTCCGGGAATGGCAAACGGGACGATCGCAGCAAATTACCCATCGCCGCCCGAGTCCGAGGATTGGAACCCATCGAAACCCCGCCATCCCGTCGCAGTGGCGTCGGACGCACGGGCGCTAAAGGCAAAAACCCCAAACTAGAACGGTTGATTTTATTAGGCGTCGGTGGATTACTGGGACTATTGCTGCTGTGGTTACTGATTAACTCCTTGCGCTGGGTGGCAGGATTATTTCAAGGAGGGCCATCCTTACGGGGAGAACAACTGAGCATTCAGCTAGACCAATCCGCCATCCCGATCGCCACCCAACCCACCCCGGAAGAACTCGGCGCAACCGGACCCATCAACGAGGCGATCGCCCAAGGCGTCCTGCAAAAATGGTTCACCATCAAATCCTCCGCCCTCGGCAGCACCCACCAAGTAGAACAATTACCCGAAATCTTGATGGACCCCGCCCTCTCCTTGTGGCAACGCCGCGCCGAAGCCGCCCGTCAGGATAATTGGTATTGGGAATATGACCACACGATTCAAGAAACCGGCATTGAAATGAGTCCCACAGACCCTAACCGAGCCACTATAGAAGCTCAAGTCAGTGAAACCGCCCGGTTATTTGAGAATGGACAACTCAGCAACACTCGTGATGACAATTTACGGGTTCAGTATCAGTTTGTTCGCGAAAACGGTCAGTGGCGCATTCGCGACTGGATCATCCTACCCTAAATCCTAATTCAGTCTAAATTTAAACCGATGGAGACCCACCCCATCGGTTATTTTTTTCTTCGTTAACATCCAAAACCGCATTCCTGTTCGTAGTAACGCCTTGCTGTCGTTCCCGTCCCGATGTTCGTAGTAACGACTTGCTGTCGTTCTCTTCCCGATGTTCGTAGTAACGACTTCAGTCGTTATCCCGCCTGTCATGGCGCAAGCCATGATACGCCCAATCCGTACCTTAAGCACCGGGTTGGGACCAGGAGGCAGAGCCTCCAAGAGGGCATTACAGGGCAGA
>CAYUEH010000174.1:6030-9480 GCA_964442465.1 uncultured Laspinema sp.
AAATCCTGACATTACCCCCCAGGGACTCGATCCCCGATCCCGAGGTTATATCAAGAATTCATGACATTACGATCCCCGAACTGCTTGTAAATCCGTAATAACCCGGAGATTGGCCTAGAATCACCTGCCGTACCCCCTTGACCCTATCGAATCTTTTCTGCAACATAGACATAACCAAGCGATCCCCCACGATCCCAAAAAAAAGCTGTACTCAACAGCCCAGGGACCTCATCGAGAGTCAACACCATTTTGGATGAAGACCCTCAACCTCGGGAAACATGGGTCGGGCCCATGAGGGTAACTGCAAATCCCCGCATTCAGCGAGGAACAGTCAAGAGAAATGGACTCATCCCGGTTGATTTCACCAACCCACTCCAAATCAGGACCTCTGATTGAGATGGGAACAAGAAAACACCGAGGAAAACCCAATCTTAAGACGGTGTAGCAGGACCTAATGTGCAAGGGTAAATAAAAACGCGATCGGCGATCGAGCCGCAGCTAATTTTTATGAACTGGGCAAATCGTAAGGCAACCGTTTTATGATCCGGCCTGCAAATTCCATTCACTTAATTAACTAGGGATTCGTCCCCCCATAAAAACTTAATGATAGGGAAGGAGGATCGCGATCGCTCATTTAGAGGCAAGGCTACCTAAACATTCCGAACTCAATTACTCGAACCAAATTAACCACAACGAGAAATTTTGACATCGGAAGCAACCCACCTGCCGTATAGCCGAAATAGGAGGCCACAAGAACAATGGCAAAAGAACGACCCCCCTTAGAAGAGATGACCCTCCGGCAACTCCGCCGAGTCGCCAGTGAATGTGGAATCTCTCGCTATAGCCGGATGAGGAAATCTCAACTTCTGGCATCCATTCAAGAAAAACAACGCACCAAGATTTCCGTAGAACAAACTCGTACATTGGAGGCACAGGAAGAAGTGGAAGCAGCAAAATTTGAACTGGGTCAAGAAGATCGCACAGGTGGAACCCTCGCCTCAGTCGATGAAGGACTCGGCGATTTACCTGGTGGTTACGGTGAAAGCCGGATCATGCTGTTACCTCGCGATCCCCAATGGGCCTATAGCTACTGGGATATTCCTAACAGCAACAAAGAAGAAATGCGCCGTCAAGGGGGCCAACAATTAGCCCTGCGCCTGTACGATGTCACCGACATCAACATCGACACCCAAAGCCCCCACAGCATTCAGGAATATCCTTGCGACGAACTAGCGCGGGAATGGTACTTACCGATTCCTGTGAGCGATCGCGATTACGTCGTGGATATCGGCTACCGTTGTGCTGATGGTCGCTGGTTAGTCCTCTCCCGTTCCGCCCTCGTCCACATTCCCCCGGTTTATCCCTCCGACTGGATTGAAGACCACTTCCTCACCATCGAATGGGAAGAAGACCTGCGCGGCAAAACCTTCATGCAACTGGTTCCCCCCAGCAAGAAAGCCCCAGTCGCCAGCCCCAACGCCATCTACGACGAAATCTTCGGCATGGCCGAAGGTGCCGAATCCCAGCGCGTTGCCGGTTCCCTGTTCGGGTCCATGCAGCACGTTCCCGGTTCGATGGCCCCCGAACAGTCCCTCAGTTCCTACGTCTTCCCCTCCGGTGTGGGAATGTGGGCCGTTCCCACCGCTTCCGGTATCGGCATGAATATGTCCGGAGTCGGCATGAATATGTCCGGTGCAGGATTCGCCTCCGCACCCCCGAATCGTCCTCGCAAATTCTGGCTGGTTGCGGATGCCGAATTAATCGTCTACGGTGCCACCGAACCCGATGCCACCGTCACCATCGGCGGACGCCCCATCAAACTGAATGCAGATGGCACCTTCCGCTTCCAGATGTCCTTCCAAGATGGCATCATCGACTACCCGATTGTCGCAGTCGCCTCCGACGGAGAACAAACCCGCGAGATCCACATGAACTTCAATCGGGTCACCCCTGCTCGTCGGACCAACACCAAGGAAGAAGCCGTCGAAGAATGGTTTGCATAAAGGTTAGAAATTGAAGGGGTGAAACTTCTTTCTTAATCCTTCAATTGAATCCCCTTTTCCATAAACCCCTGGCAATTGCTGGGGGTTTATTATTGCTCCAGTCAAACCCTAAATGTAGGGTTGATTCGCGAATCAACCCTACAACATCCTGGGTTTATGCGTAAATGCTAAATGTAGAGGCGATTCGCGAATCGCCTCTACATTTAGCATTTAATGTTCAAGATTTCGTAAGTCCTGTACTCTTAAAATTTGCCGCAATTCTCCTTATTTTATGGACATTATTGAAACGCTCAAACAAGACTATCAACAGTTTCCCGAACATCAGACCTATAGCCTTTATAGCGAAACGGTTTATTTCAAAGACCCGATGACCGAATTTCGTGGGTGCGATCGCTACCGGCAGATGATTGGCTTCATGTCCACCTGGTTTAAACAAATCAAAATGGACTTACACGACATTCGCCGCATCGACGACACCATCGAAACCCGCTGGACCCTGAATTGGACCACCCCCCTCCCCTGGCAACCCCGGATTGCCATTTCCGGACGCAGCGAATTGCAACTCAACCCCGAGGGAAAAATCATCGCCCATATCGATTATTGGGATATCTCCCGCCTGGAGGTCCTCAAACAGCACTTCAAACCACAGGTTTCCGAAAAAAACCGTTAAAGTAAAGAGATGTTAACAATTCTCAGGCAGGGGTAAAAGATCCATGCGATTAATTTTAATGACCGGCAAAGGCGGCGTGGGTAAAACATCCGTTGCCGCTGCCACCGGATTACAATGTGCCGAATTAGGCTATAAAACCTTAGTATTGAGTACCGACCCAGCTCATTCCTTGGCGGATAGCTTTGACATGGAATTAGGGCATGAACCGCGCCTCGTTAGAGAGAACCTCTGGGGGGCAGAACTGGATGCACTCATCGAATTAGAGGCTAATTGGGGGTCAGTCAAACGCTATATTACCCAAGTTTTGCAAGCTAGAGGACTCGAAGGGATTCAAGCCGAAGAACTCGCCATTTTACCCGGAATGGATGAAATCTTTGGCCTTGTGCGGATGAAACGGCATTATGACGAAGGCTTCTATGATGTCCTCATTATTGACTCCGCCCCCACCGGCACCGCCCTACGCTTACTCAGCTTACCCGAAGTTGGGGGCTGGTACATGAGACGATTTTATAAACCCTTCCAAGGCATATCCGTCGCCCTGCGACCCTTAGTCGAACCCATCTTCCGACCGATCGCCGGATTTTCCCTCCCGGATAAAGAGGTGATGGATGCGCCTTATGAGTTTTATGAACAAATTGAGGCATTAGAAAAGGTCTTAACCGATAATACCCAAACCTCCGTCCGCTTAGTCACCAACCCCGAGAAAATGGTGATTAAAGAATCCTTACGCGCTCATGCCTATTTGAGCTTATATAATGTCGCCACGGATTTGATTGT
>CAYUEH010000175.1:0-9469 GCA_964442465.1 uncultured Laspinema sp.
ATCTGGCGATCGCCCGAGTGACGGCAACGCCATCGCGATCGCGGGTGGTTTATTTTAGTCCAGCCTACTACTTAGATGGGACCCAAATTATCACCCGAGACCCCTCAATCCGCCAATTCTCCGACCTAGCGGGTCAACCGATCGCCGTTCTGAATGCCTCCAGTACCATTCCCCTGTTAGAATTTCGACTTCCCCAAGCCCAGTTAGTCTGGGTAGACTCTTACCAAGAGGCGCAACGGCTACTCGAATCCGGTGACGCCCGTGCCTTCGCTGCCGATGCCAGTATTTTGACCGGATGGGTGCAGCAATATCCCCAATACCGACTGCTGCCATTCCAGTTGTCTACTCAACCCCTGGCGGTAGTGATGCCGAAAGGATTGCAATATGCCCAACTGCACTCCCGAGTCAATCAGGCGATCGCCCAGTGGCATCAAGAAGGCTGGTTACAAGAACGGGCCGAATACTGGGGTTTACCCGTGGTAGAAGTCACCCCTGCTCGCCCCTGGAGTGAGGGTCAAAACCTCCTCCCTGAGCAATCAAGATAATCAACTAAACCAGCAGGAGTCCCGCGATCTAATCTTTGATTGAGCGTCGGGAGGAATGCTGGGCAAATTGTGGGGTTCGATACCCCACAATCTGCAAATAGTATATAATTATATACATTGATAAAGTTCACCACTTGAAAAATGAGTCAGGTACTTACGGTCTCTTGTAAATTGATGGTTACACCACAGCAGGTTGAAAAACTTGATGTGGTGCTTGCTGTTTTTGCGAGTTGCTGTGAGTTCGTCAATGACAAAACTCCCGAAAAGCTGACCAATCAGAAGGCAGTCCAGTCTTTAATTTACAAGGAAGCTAGGGCACATTCTGGTCTGTCTGCCCAGATGACCATTCACGCTATCCGGCGCGTTTGTGCGAATCGGAAGGTTGCAAAACAAAAAGGTAGACCCGTTAAAAACTTTGCTCCAACTTCTGCTACCTACGACGTTCGCACCTTCACTTTTAAAGAAGCGGATTGGATGGTTAGCTTGACCATGCTCAAAGGTCGGGAGAAATTCAATCTCCACATCGGTGATTACCAGAAGCGTTTACTCCAAGGGCAAACACCCAAATCGGCAACCCTGGTAAAACGCAATGATGGCAGTTTTTACTTAAACATTCAGCTAGAGTCTGAACCTCCAGCTATCCCCGATACGGATGATGTGTTGGGAATTGATTTGGGACGCACAGATCTAGTTTGCACATCCAAGGGAGAAAAATTCAGTGGCCAACAAATCACGCAGACTAGAGACAGATACAGCCGTGTAAGGGCTTCGTTGCAACACAAAGCGTCTAAAGGCACAAGGTCAACGCGGCGTCGATGCCGCCAGGTCTTGCAACGGTTAAGTGGACGTGAACGAAGATTCCAAACATGGCTGAACCATACCATCAGCTATCGACTCACCCGTACCGCTAAAGCCTCAAACCAGGCGATTGCACTTGAAGACTTGACGGGCATCAGAGAACGCACCAATGAATTGCCACGCTCTAAGACAGAGCGACGACGGTCTAATAGTTGGGCGTTCTATCAGTTACGTCAATTCTTGACCTACAAAGGGGTGAAATTTGGCGTAGATGTCCGGATAGTTGACCCTCGCTACACCTCCAAAACTTGTCATGGTTGCAAAGTAATTGGCAACCGACAAGGTAAGAAATTTGAGTGCCTAAACCTAAAGTGTGGATGGGTCGGTGATGCTGATGAGAATGGAGCGAATAATATCGCCTCTTTGGGGGTTATTGTAAACAACCCCAGAGGCTCCGAGGTAATGTCTTGTTCTTTACAAGATGTTGTCTTGAGGGCTACCAAAAGCCCGCATCGTACCGCTATAGCGGTCGGTGTCGGGTAGTTTACGATAATCAAAATTATCGGGCAGTTGAATCAGTCAATTTAAAACGGCATGGATACCTCTCTTCCCCTTCTTTACCTCTCGATTTTGCTGGGATTACTCGCAGTTGCAGCTTGGGCAGTGGTGCGGCAAGTCCTCAGAACTCGCCAGATCGAACTGAACCTTTCTCGGTTGCAACAGACCCTTTCCAAAGACAAAGGAACCGCCGAACAATATTATGAACTCGGCAGTATTTATTTGGATAAACAACTCTATACCCAAGCCCTGGTGCAGTTCCAAAAGGCTTTAAAATGTAAAGCTCCCATTGATGAGGAAAGTAAAGCGCTCATCTATAATGCTTTAGGGTATAGCTATGCGGCATTGGAGCAGTACGACTTAGGGATTCGGCAATATAAAGACGCCTTAAAGTTTAATCCTGAATATGTCACCGCCTGGAATAATCTCGGGTTTGCTTACGATCGCAAAGGGTTAACCGCTCAAGCGTTAGAAGCCTACGAAAAAGCCCAGGAACTCGACCCGGACAATAAAACCGCCAATAAACGAGTAGCTTCCCTTCGCAAGCGACTGCCAACGGCAACCTCATAAACCGGGCTAAAGCTAAGGTTAGAGGGGAGAGGGCCAACGATCCCTCTCCTCCCTCTGGGGGTCATTAATTCTAGATTCCTCACTCTCGGGTGGTTGGGCTCGTCACTGGGGGATGAGCCAGAGATTGGAGGGTTCCCTGAGTTCATGGCGGAAATATTTTTTTTATTAAAAGAAACCATACTCTGGAAGGTGTTTTATAAAAAAGGGGTAAGTTATGATCGCCACAAGCTCAATCTCAAAAAGTCCCCGTTAAGGGGAGAGATGAGTTAACCTTGCTCGGTTTGGAGAATCATTCATGACCAACGTACCATCAAATCCTAATCCCCTGTACCGAAACGCCCTGGAACCCCTTGTGGTGGAGGAATCACAACGGCAATTGCGGCAACTCCCGCCGAAAATGCTGGGGTCTCTCAAGCCTGAGCAAGTTTTAGCTCAGGTTGTGGCTTATGCCTTGAATCGACTCCCGGCTTTGTATGCCACGAGCGATCGCGGCTGGCAATTTCAGCAACATCAGGCTCAAAAATTAAGGCCCCAAATTGTGATGGCGGTGCGCCAAGGATTTGCAGCGGTTCAACGGGATCCGCTGACCCCGGTTTGGAATGATGCTCCTGAACCGGAACCGGAAGCCTCTGATACCGATGAAAAGCGTGTACAAGCTAGACGCAGGATCGCGTCATACCGCTCTTTTAATGTTTAAAATCCCGCACAATCGGAGGGAAACAACGTTAGATTTTAACCTCATAAATTCCTCAGAGAATTGGTAAAAAGGAAGAGTGTATTCAGCAAAAAATCAAAAAAACAGGAAAGTGGAGTGAGTGGCGATCGGCCTAAGGCATAGCTGCCCTGACCGCGCCTTGGCCCATCTATTAGGATTGGATAAACTCCCAATGATAACGAATGGAATTGACTCTCGATGGAGGGGAAATGACTATCAGCAACTCCGGATCTATTTGGGGTGCATCTGATCCGGCGATCGCGCAGTTGATCTTTGATCTCGCGTTTAATCAAGCTCGACTTCGTGTTTGGGGATGCTCCCCCCTGCATCCCCAACTCTTGATCCTCATGGGTTAAAACCCCGTGGTGACTCAACAGAATTTCTACCCATAGATAGAGGAAACCCCCGGCATCCTCCCCCTGGATTTGTGGTATTCTAATCAGAAAGGGGATCGGAACTTTCGGTAGAGATTGGGACTTGATAAAACCCTCTGAATTCTGAACCGTTGGTAGGTTCGAGGAAGCAGGAGATAAAAATCAGAGTAGATCTTAGAATTCCTGATTTGCGAAGAGTTTGCCTAAACATAACCTGAATCATCCGTTGAACCAGAGAAACCGACCTCAAACGTCAGTCAAAAAAGTCAGGCCAACCCATCATAAACAGAAAAAGCACTCATGAGATCGGACCTATCCTGGAAATCGGCAGGCTCGCGCCGGACATGGATCCCGTATTTCGTGTTAGTCGTAACGTTGTTGCTGACTGCCCTGGCTTCTTATACCGTTGACCGAACTTCCCAATCTAAAGAGCGGTTGCGATTCCAGAATGCCATCGAACGGACGACTGACAGCATAGAGAAGCGGCTTGACACTTACCTGGCTTTACTGCGTGCAGGGAGGGGATTATTTGCAGCGAATCAGACCGTGAGTCGCGAGCAATTCCATCAATTTATTTATAATCTGGAACTGCCGGAACGGTATCCGGGAATTCAGGGGATTGGGTTTTCCGTGCGCGTCGAGCCGGAAGAAACCGAGAGGGTCCTGGCGGAAATCCAAACTTACAATCCAGGGCGGTTGGGGATTGCTCCTGAATATGAACGAGCCGAATATCATGCGATTTTATATCTGGAACCGTTAGATGCCAGGAACCGAGGGGCGATCGGATACGATATGTTCAGTGAACCCGTGCGTCGGGCGGCCATGGAACGGGCAAGGGATACGGGGGTAGCGGCAGCATCTGGTCCGGTGACCTTGGTGCAGGAGGTTGAGGAATACAAACAGGCGGGATTTTTGATTTATCTGCCGATTTATCGCAGTGGAGTCACCCCTGAGACCGTTGGAGAGCGCCGATCGCAATTGTTGGGCTTTATCTACAGTCCCTTTCGCGCCGATAATCTCCTCATAGGAATTTTCGCCAAGGAACAATATCCCACGGTAGATTTTGAAATTTATGACGGAGTTGCGCTCAACCCCGAATTTTTACTGCATTCCTCCAAGCGATACCGAGGAAAAAATACCCAATCCCATCGCCCCAGATTTCGAGGAAGGCGAACCCTGGATGTGGCGGGACGAACCTGGACGATCGCCTTTGTCTCCACCCCAGAATTCGACCAACTCTCCGGGGGAAACCTGGTTCCCTATATCCTTGCCAGTGGACTGATCATCGCCTCTATCTTATTTCTGCTGACGCGATCGCAAGCCCGAGCCCGTTATGCAGCCGAACGAGTCGCCATGCAACTGCGCGCCTCCGAAACGGCTCTGAAAGAAAGCGAATTTCGACTACGCCGCCTCGTGGATGCCAATATTATCGGCATCATCATTCACGATACCCAAGGCAACATTGTCGAAGCCAATGATGCCTTTCTCAACCTCCTGGGATACTCCAATACCTCCGTCTCCCAAGTCAATTGGTGGGACATTACCCCCCTGGAATATCGCCAGGGGGATGAAGCGGCGATCGCTGAAATGAAAGCCACCGGGTCTCATCCCCCCTTCGAGAAAGAATATATCCGCCAAGATGGCACGCGAGTTCCCGTCCTCCAAGGTACCGCCTATTTGGGCGGAACCGACGAATTGGCCGTCAGTTTCGTCCTCGATTTGAGCGAAAACAAACAAGCCGAGCTTTCTCTAAAAAATTCTGAAACCCGCTTCCGGACCTTAATTGAGCAGTCTCCCTTAAGCACCCAAATTATCTCCCCCCAGGGTCAGACCCTCCAGGTAAACCGCGCCTGGGAAGAACTCTGGGGCATGACCTTAGCCGAATTGGGAGATTATAATATCCTCGAGGATCAGCAACTCGTGGAAAAAGGCATCATGCCTTATATCAAAAAAGCCTTCGCGGGAGAAGGTGTCGCGATTCCAGCAGTCCGGTATGAACTCCATAAAGCCTTACCGGAGACGGTTTCAGATCCCCGGCAAGAACACTGGGTTCAATCCTATATGTATCCGGTCAAGGATCGCGACGGCAAGATTCGCGAACTGGTAATTGTCCATGAAGATATCACAGAACGCCAGAATTTAGAGGCACAACTGGCAGCGCGTGCCGAACAACTCGCCCAAGCCAATCGCATGAAAGACGAGTTCCTAGCGACCCTCTCTCATGAATTGCGAACCCCTCTGCATTCTATGCTGGGGTGGAGTCAGTTGTTGCAAATGCGGAAATTAGATCTGACTACCACTGGACAAGCACTCGAAAGCATCGAGCGCAATACTAAGGCCCTGACTCAATTAATTGAGGATTTGTTGGATGTTTCGCGGATGATGACGGGTCAGTTTCGGATTCAAGTGCGTCCGGTAGACTTGACTGCACCGATTGAAAATGCGATCGCCTCGGTGCAACCGGCAGCGGATGCTAAAAAAATTTCGATTTGCGCGACTTTTGCGCCAGAAGTCACCGTGGTTGCCGGAGATCCCGCCCGCTTACAGCAATTGGTGTGGAATCTGCTGTCTAATGCGATTAAGTTTACGGGCACTGGGGGACGGGTGGATGTGGTGTTACAAGGCGATCGCACGAGGGCGCAAATTATTATTCGGGACACGGGTTCAGGGATTGCACCAGAGTTTATCCCCTATCTATTTGAACGATTTCGTCAAGCTGATAGCGCGATTACCCGATCCCATGGGGGACTGGGGATGGGATTGGCGATCGTCCGTCATTTAGTCGAACTCCACGGGGGCACGATCGCTGCTGAAAGTCCCGGAATTGGACAAGGTGCCACCTTTATTGTCACCCTCCCCAAAGAGGCGATCGGACCTGATCCGGGTCAAGCTGAGGGCATCTCCCAGGATAATTTCCGGACCTCAGACGGCTTTTAAAGAACAATTGCCCTTTCCAGAACGCTTCCAGGAGTAGGAGTAGGGTGGGCATTGCCCACCTTCCAGGAGTAGGGTGGGCATTGCCCACCTTCCAGGAGTAGGGTGGGCATTGCCCACCCTACAATTACGTTGGGAACTGTTCTCGGATTCACCGAAATAGCAGAATCACCGTTTGCAACAACCCGATCGCCACCCCAAGAATTCCGCCTAAATTAACGATCGCCTGCAATTCACTTTTGACAATGCCTTGAATCGCGCTTTCCAGTTCTTCGGCTGAAGTATTCCGCACCCGTTCCACAATCACGCGATCGATATTCATAATCGGAATCGCTTTAGCAACCAGGGTTTCTAAATCCCGTTCCAAATACCGCTCTAAAATCAACGCTAATTCTTTACTGACTAATCCTAAAGAAGCATTCACAACGGAAGACGCTTGGAGACGCTTGAGAATTAAGTTGGCCACATTTTCCCAGTTCACCGAATGACTCAACCCCTGAATTAAGTCTCCCCCACGAGTTTGGACATAAGTCCGAATACTTTCTTTGAGGGTTTTTCTGAGTTGGCGAACTGTAGAGACGGGTAAATTTTGCAGAGAAACATTCTGCAACCATTCCTGTAACCGAGCTCTGACCCCCAAAGTCTTGATTAATTCCGCAATCCGAGCATTAGCATCTTCTTTCTCATCTAGGCAAAAGGTTCGCAGACGGGTGAGGGTATTGCGCAACCCCAGTAAATTAGCAACCACCCAGTAGGTCCCGCTACTTTTCTCGCGAAACCCTTCATCAATGGCGGTAATATTGCGATCGGTCAGAAAATCAACCAAAGTTTGCCGCACCACATCCGGAGGCAGAACCGCCGTGAGTAACCAGTCAGACAGTTGCTGGGCTTGATTTTCTGTCAGTTGAAACTCCAGCAGCACCAGGTCGAAAATTTGGTTAATCTGGGGTTCTAGGAAATCTTCCTGTCTGGCTAGAACTCGAATCATCCGGGGGAAGGATTCTCCCAACAAATCCCGTAGAATACCCGAGAGGATTTTAGCGGTTTTCTGCTCCGTATCGGATTTGAGTTGAGTCAGTGCCAGTTCCAGTAACCAGTGAATCGCCGCCTGGATGCGTTCGGTTTCCAGCAGTCGTTTCGCTAACTTTTGTAACTCGCTGGGGGTGAGCAGAGACCCCATAATCGTAGCGGCAATCCGTTCGGCTAATCGTTCCTGGTTGCGGGGAATTAAACCCGGGGTAAACGGAACGCGCCGTCCCTTGAAAGAATAGGCACGGTAGGGACGGAATAGCATTTTAATGGCTAAATCGTTGGTGAAATAACCAATAATTCCCCCGGCGATCGGGGGTAAAATGTAAGGCCAAAGAGACAAGAGATCCATTCGCAATTCAGCGTTTACTCGTTAAGCATCGCGGGTTAACGGGTAACGGTGAATAGTTAACCCCTCCTCCTCAACACTCAACTGAGACGTTTAGTGACGACTAATACTCCCATGATGCCACCTGCAATGGGGTAATGTGTGGCTTGGGCGAATCCCGCTTGTTTTGCCAGACGGATTTGTTCGGGTCCTTGAGGGAATTTTTCTAGACTGGGGAGGATGTAGGCATATTCATCCTGGAGTCCATTGGCGGTGGCAACGGGGACAACGATGGTTTGCAGTATCCACTGCTGAACGGCGTTGAGGGTGGGATTGTTGGGGCGATGGAAGTCCAAAATGGCGGCGGTTGCACCGGGTTTGAGGACGCGATGGAGTTCCCGTAGACTCAGAGGGATATCGGTGACGTTCCGCAATCCATATCCCATTGTGGCGGCATCAAAAAAGTTGTCGGCAAAGGGGAGATGGAGGGCGTCTGCTTCAATCCAGTGGATGGTTTGGGGGGGATAGAGGCGATCGCATCGCTGACGGGCGATTTCTAGTTGAGCACAGGAGAAATCGACGCCGAATACCTGTCCGGTTTTGCCGACTCGTTCCCCCAACAATTGGGCGAGGTCCCCACTGCCACAACATAAATCTAAGCAAGTATCACCGGATGAGGATTGACTCCATTTGACGGTCATCAATTTCCAGATCCGGTGTTGTCCCAGACTTAACCAATCGTTGAGGCGATCGTAAACGGGTGCTATGCGGTTAAAGAGGGTTTGAATGCGATCGGCGTCGGTGGTTGTTTCAACAGCAGGAGGGGTCATGGATGATATCGAGTACAAGTTAGGGCCAGGGCCACCTGTTGGGCGGATAGATGCAACAGTTCCAGTTCATCCTCGCGCAGGATAGAGGGTTCTTTCCATTGCAGGGATAAGACAGCGATTTGCTCGTTGCGATAATCAATGGGGATCGCGAGATGAGCTTGGATCCCACAACTTTGGTAGTGGGGGACTTGGGCAAGATTGGGGTCTTTGGCAATATCCACGGCGATCTGAACATTTCCCGAGGCGATCGCCTCGGCAATCAACGGGTCATCCTGCAACCAGTTCTCAATGGTGCCATCTTTACTGTAGGAGCTTTGGGCTTGAGCTAAGGCATTGTTCTCCACCAACTGTAAAATACAGTAATCTGGAGAAAAGTTTTCCCCAAATGCTTGAGCTAAGGGGGGTAGACAAGCCTCCAAACTTTGAGCCGAGCGAGCCACGCCTACAATGGTCATCAGCAGGTTGGTTTGCGCTTGAGCGCGTCGGAGTTCCTCGGTCCGTTGTTTGAGGAGTTCGTAGGTTTCTGCCGCCCGTTGAACTACGGTTTTGAGTTCATTGGGGTCCCAGGGTTTAGTAATGTATTTATAGACTTGTCCGGAGTTGATGGCTTCAACGAGATCTTCAATATCCGTGAATCCAGTCAAAATAATCCGCACGGTATTGGGAAACTGGGGGACCGTTTTACTGAGAAACTCGGTTCCCTTCATTTCCGGCATCCGCTGATCGGAGATGATCACCGCCACCTCTCCTTCTTGAGAGAGGATTTCTAAAGCACTGGCTCCACTATC
>CAYUEH010000176.1:0-9444 GCA_964442465.1 uncultured Laspinema sp.
ATTTGGGCAGGAATTGAGCAGTTTTGTCAAGATTATCCGGGAGAAATTGGCATTCAAACCATGCTGTTATCCCCGTGGGATGCTCAAACCAAAGCAGAATATATTTCCCGAATGCGATCGCTAAGGGTAGATGAAATTCAACTAAATACTCCCACCCGTCCCAAACCCATAAAGCGGCAATTAGATGGACGGGGAAATCATCAACCCCAGGAATCTCGCCCCTATCCGGTGCAGATTTTGCCCTGTCTCAATCCCGAGGTTTTACAAAACTTTGCCCGGGATATTGCCGAGGCGACGGGAATTGCAGTGCGATGTGCTCCAGCGTAATTCAGATTAGTGATTTGATCTCCATCCAGAACCGGGTCATGATTTCATGATTTCTGGATTGGGGCGATCGGTCAATACATCCCTGAATCCCATGAGGTAACGGTTCCTATTTTCCCTTGAATGCGATGAGTTCAAGGGAAACTGAATTGACAGAATTTCCCAGTTGTAGACAATTCAATGATACCCTAAACTCAATCATCCATTGATATCACTGAATTTATGAGCCTGATTCCAGGGTATTCCCAAATCCAGGAAATTCAATCCGGCCTGAGAACGGTCATTTATCGCGCCTATAGTAAACGGACGCAACAACCCGTTATTATTAAAATCCTGAAAGCAGAATTTCCGCCAGATCAAGATATTGCCCGCTTTAAGCATGAATATGAAATAATCAGTGCACTGAATATTTCAGGCATTGTCAAACCTTACAGTTTAGAAACCTATCAAAATGGTCTAGCTTTAGTGTTAGAGGATTTTGGGGGATATTCACTCAAACTCTATCGAGAAACCCAGGACATTGACCTCATTGAATTTTTACAAATTGGAATTCAACTCGCGACGACTTTAGCACAACTCCATCACAAGCAAATTATTCATAAAGATATTAAACCCCACAATATTATTATCAATCCGGAGACTGGAGAAGTCAAAATTGCCGATTTTAGTATTGCGGTTTCGGGGACGAAAGAGACTCAGGGGATGATTTCTGTTGATGGGATTGAAGGGACTCTAGCTTATATGTCCCCGGAACAAACCGGCAGAATGAATCGGGCGATCGACTATCGCACGGATTTATATTCTTTAGGTATTACCTTCTATGAACTGCTGACGGAACAGCTACCTTTTAAAGCGAAAACACCCTTAGAATGGGTTCATCAACATATTGCGAAAAAGCCGATTTCTCCGGATTGTCTCAACCCGGAGATTCCTCCGGTTCTCGCGGAAATCGTGATCAAATTAATCGCGAAAACCCCCGAGGAACGCTATCAAAGTGCCTGGGGGGTGAAGGTGGATTTGGAAATTTGCCTGAACCAATTGCAAACCCAAGGCAGCATTGAGCCGTTTGTCATCGCCCTTCAGGATCGCACCGGGAAAATTGCCAGTCCCCGCAAAATTTACGGACGCGATCGCGAAATTGCCATGCTCCAGTCTACCTTCACTCGCATCAGTCAAGGTCCTCGGGAAACCCTCTTAATTGCTGGACATTCGGGCATTGGTAAATCGGCTTTAGTCCGACAACTTCAGCCTTGGATCCGAGAACATCACGGGTATTTTATCTCCGGTAAGTTCGATCGCTATAAACAAAATATTCCCTACCGGGCGCTACTGAGTGCCTTTCGCGAATTAATTCGCCAACGGTTAACCGAACCCCAAGACATCCTCGAAGAGTTTACGGAAACCCTCCAAAAAGCGTTGGGAAGCAATGGCAAAATCATTGCGGATGTGATTCCCGAAATTGAACTGGTAATCGGTGAACAACCGGCAGTTTCCTACTTGTCCCCGACGGAATCTCAAGCGCGATTTCATCGAACTTTTAAAGCCTTTGTGGAGGTTTTTACCCAAGAGACACATCCCCTAGTTGTGTTTTTAGATGATTGGCAATGGGCGGATTCCGCTTCATTAAAATTAATTCAGCTATTGATGACTGAACCGGAGAGCAAATATCTACTTTTGGTGGGGACTTATCGCTCCAATGAGGTGGATGCTACTCATGGATTAATTTCCACCCTGAATGAAATGCAAAACAATGGGGCGGTGGTGAATGCGATCCCGTTGAGAGGATTGGAAATTGAAGATATCCAGGACCTGATCGGGGATACCCTGAACCTGGGGGGCGATCGCATCCCACCGCTGGCTCAATTTATTTACAATAAAACCGATGGCAATCCTTTCTTTTCTCTCCAATTACTCCAGTCTTTAGCCCAAGATAATTTATTAACCTTTAATTTTGAACAGGGCGAGTGGCAGTGGGAAATCAATCGCCTCCAAGGGACAGAAATTACCGATGATGTCATCGAACTCACTCTCACCCAAATTCAGAAGCTGCCAGAAGCAACCCAAGCGCTTTTAAACTTAGCCGCTTGTATTGGCAATCGCTTCGATTTCAACTTTCTCACCTGGGTTAGTGAAGGCAAAAAATCTGACACAATTCAGCACTTATATCCCGCCCTCCAGGAAGGGTTAATTTTTCCCATCAATGAACCGGCAATCATTCCTGAAATTGTCCCCGATGTAGAGAGAGCAGTTTTAATCGATGTGGAAGCGGTAGAAACTTCCTACAAATTTATTCACGATCGCGTCCAACAAGCGGCTTATTCCCTGATTCCTGAAGCACAAAAGAAAATTATTCATTTAAAAATTGGCCGGTTGCTTTTGCAAAAGGTCCAGGGGGTGGACTTAGAAAATAAGCTATTTGATATCGTCGAACATCTCAATTTTGGTTATGAACTAATCAGCGATCGGCAGGAACTCTGCAACTTAGCCCAACTCAATCTAGCAACGGGTCAAAAAGCAAAAGCCGCAACCGCTTATGAACAAGCCGTGAGATATTTTAATTTTGCCCTCCAACGCCTGGGGGAACTCCGGTGGCAGGAGGAGTATGAACTCACTCTAAAATTGTTCATTGCTGCCATAGAAACTGAGTATTTACAAGGTAAATTTGACCGAGTTGATGAGCTTTATGAGACAGCCTTTAAGCAGGCAAAAACCTTATTAGACAGGGTAAAACTTTATGAATTAAACATTCAAGTTAATATCGCAAAAAATCAGCCAAAATTAGCGTTAACCACTGGATTAAAAGTTTTAACGCTGCTGGGAGTGGTCCTGCCCACTCAAGATAAAGCGATCCGCTCTTATGCCAATCACCTGTTTCAAGAACTTCCCCAAGATAGTCATGAAATTGAAGCCTTAGCCAACTTGCCCGTGATGACTGAGCCGCATAAAATCGCGGCAATGAAGGTCCTGGTAAGTATGACCCCTGCCGCTCATCTCACCAGTCCATCGTTATTCCCCGCAGTTGTTTTTACGATGGTTAAACTCTCAATTGAATGGGGCAATTCCCCCCTCGCCGCTTATGGGTATGGGATTTATGCCATGTTGTTATGCGGGATGCATTTAAAAATTGAGGCGGCTCATCAATTTGGACAATTATCTGTGCGGGTTCTCAGCCAATTTAATGCTCCTGAATTCAAAAATAAAATTACTTTACTTTATAACGTTTTTGTTAAAAAATATAAATTCCCGACCATTTTATCTCTTCAGCCCCTAGAAGACAATATTCAAACCTGTCTGGATATGGGGGATATAGAATATGCCTTCTATAGTGCCATTCATCATGTCAATTTTATGTTTTTCATTGGGGAGTCCTTAGAGCTAATCAACCAGAAACAACAAGAGTATCTGGAGAAAATGCAGAAGGTTCAAATCGAATTTCATATCTCTTATATTAAAATCTGGCGCCAAATGATTCTGAATTTGCAGGGAGAATCCCCGGAACCTTGTGAGTTAGTGGGGTCTAGCTTTAATGAAAGAGAAACTCTAGGAATTTGGATTGAACAAAATCAACTGCTGTTACTGTTTGTGGCATCTTTTTGTAAAACATTTTTATGTTATCTATTCCAAGACTATTCCCAAGCGGTTCAATCGGGAAAATTAGCCGAAAAATACGGAAAAAAAGGATCGGGTTTGCCCTATTGGTCTGAACATAATTTTTATTATTCTTTGTCCCTGTTAGCTGATTGCGATCGCCTCGATCAACGGGCCCGACAAACCACCCTCCGGAAAGTCACCCAACACCAAAAACAGATGCAACTCTGGGCCGAATTTTCCCCCACGAATTTCCGGCATAAATATGACCTCGTAGAGGCCGAAAAAGCCCGGGTGAAAGGGCAAACCCTGCTGGCAATGGAATATTATGACCGCGCCATTCAAGGGGCTAAAAAATATCGATATATCCAGGAAGAAGCCATCGCCTACGAACGCGCTGCCCTGTTTTATTCTCACCTCGGGCGCGATGAAATCGCCCAAACCTATTTGAAAAAAGCCCATTATAGTTATGGACGTTGGGGTGCAACCGCTAAACTGAAAGCCCTAGAAGCAAAATATCCAATGGGGATGTTGCAATCGACTCCCCTCGATGAATATGCCCATTTCGGCCAGATTACCAGTACCTCCACCAGTAGCAGTAGCAGTTTTCATAATCGGGGATTAGATTTAGCCAGCGCCCTCAAAGCATCCCAGGCGATCGCCTCAGAAATTGTTTTGACCAAACTGATTGAAACCTTGATGACCATTCTCCTGGAAAATGCCGGGGCTCAAACCGCTTTCCTCATCTTAAAACACAACGGCCAACTTGGATTAAAAGCCTCCGCGTCCGTAGAAACTTCCGAAGTCATCCTCCACGACTATACCCCACTCACCCAAGATTTAATCCTGCCGTTATCTGTTATTAATTATGTCATCCGCACCAAACAAAGCCTCGTTTTAAATGATGCCCGCTATGAACTCACCTTTAGCACCGACCCCTATATTCTTAAAAATCAGCCTAAATCTATTTTATGTACCCCCATCCTCGATCGCGGACAACCGATTGGCTTACTTTACTTAGAAAATAATAGTGCCAAAAGCGCCTTTACCCCCGAACGCCTAGAATTTCTAACCGTCCTCTCTTCCCAACTGGCAATTTCCCTAGAAAATTCCCTGCTTTATGCCAATTTAACCGCCGCCAGCGAAGACTTAAAACGCGCCAACGAGCAATTAGAAGAAGCCAACCAAACCCTAGAACTAAGAGTGCAAGCGCGCACCCAACAACTCAAAGATAAAAATCAGCGCTTAAAACAGGCGATGCAGGAACTCAAACAGACCCAGACTCAACTGATTCAAACTGAAAAAATGTCGAGTCTGGGGCAAATGATTGCCGGAATTGCTCACGAAATTAACAATCCCGTTAATTTTGTTTATGGCAACATTACCCATGTCGCGGAATATATCCAAGACTTGCTCCACTTAATCGAACTGTATCAAGAACACGCACCGGAAACCCCGGCGGATATTCAAGCAGAAATCGAGGCGATCGAACTGGATTTTATTTTGGCCGATTTACCTAAACTACTCTCTTCTATGAAAATTGGTGCGGAACGGATTCGGTCCATTGTCCTCTCCTTGCGGAATTTTTCCCGCCTGGATGAAAGCGAAATGAAACAAGTCGATATTCACGAAGGAATAGAGAGTACCCTGCTGATTTTGCAGCATCGCCTCAAAGGAAATCCGGGACATTGCGCCATTGAAATCATCAAAAACTATGGTGAACTCCCCCCAGTTGAATGTTTTCCAGGACAACTGAATCAAGTATTGATGAATCTATTAGCCAATGCAGTGGATGCCTTAGAATCCTATCGAAAAGAGGATGCAGAGACTGGATTATCGGAACTCCAGGGGAACTCTGAATCCAATTCTCGCCGGTCCCCAACCATTCAGATTCACACCACAAAAGTTAGTCCGAATTCCGTCGCGATTCGGATTGCCGATAATGGACCGGGTATTCCCAAAGCGGTCCAAAAACGCTTGTTTGACCCCTTTTTCACCACCAAACCCGTGGGGAGTGGTACGGGGTTAGGATTAGCCATTTGCTATCAAATTATTGTGGAAAAACATGGAGGTCAAATTCACTGTAATTCCCAACCCCCCGACGGCGCAGAATTTACCCTAGAAATTCCAATTAAGCAACCCCTCCATCGTCGGGTAGACTCGTGATGCTGCTCAACGGAGTAACCCCGTCAATGTAGGGGCGCAAGCATTTACTCCGACAGATACCTTTCTTTCAGTTGAACGTTTGGAGGATTTATATTTTGCAATCCCCTTAATAACGGGGAGTCTCATCGGAATTTCCTTCATCGACAGGAGAGAGTTCCTCTGGTAATTGCGCGATTTCTTCAATCCTTTGCAACCTCACGGTGTTGTAAGTCTTGACCAAATCTTGCAGGGTCGCATATTCCGTCGTCATGCCAAAGGTAGCGGGAGTCACCGGGTCCTTATAGGTGAAATGGCGATAAGTCAGACAGAATCGGTCCCAAGATGACATCTGAACCCGAAAAATTTTGATAAATAAATCGACAAGAAACCCAGTTAAGGGAATACGAAAGATAATATTTTGATTGAGGGTAGCGCAGATTTCTTCTACAGCGCGGTCAACGGTGACTGCTGGATTTCCTAATACAAAAGGTCCGGCGGGTTCGGGGGTATTGTCTACCAGATGAACGACGACTTTGGCAATATCGCGAGCATGGATGAAGTGAAAACTGCCTTCGGCTTTAAAGAAGCGAATCAGATTAATCCGTTTGAGGATTTCTGGCATTCCAGCCGCAACGTGGGAGTAGGGTTTTTGTTCATCTCCCCCAAAGACTAGGGTGGGATATAAGGTGGTAATGCGTGAGGCGATCGGCAAGCGAGTGAATCGGCGCAAGCAGTCAAATTTGGACCGGATATATTCCGTTCCCATTTGTCCAGATTCTTTGAGTAATTCGTTATTTCTATCCAGAATACTGGCGGTGGAAAAATAGATGGCCTGTTCACAAACCTCGGGGTCTAAAAGCTCTAACAATCGCAAGGTTTTGAGAACATTCACATCAAAAACTTCCTGTGCACCTCCCCAGGCCGTAGCGACTAAAATCGCCACATCCATTGTTTTGAGAAGATCCCCATACTTATCAATCCCGCGCATATCCGCTTGGACGATGGAAATACCTGGTCGAGCCTCTAAGTCAACTCGGAGTTTCTCCGGGTTTCTGACTAATAGAAACAGTTCATGGTCCGTTTCTTGAATTAAAGCCTCGGTCAGGTAGTGACCAATACAGCCACTCGCGCCGGTTATGAAAATACGCTTTTTGGGTCGATAGTAATTTGAATACACGGGAGGTATGGCGGCTAGGGTGGTGTGGGAGCGTCAGATTCTCGAACGTAGATTTTAGATTTTAGAGTTTAGACCGTTTTTTGTCAAAAAGGAGGATGCCAGGAAGGGGTTGACCCCTTCCCCTTCCGAGAAAAGGGCCGTTAGGACTGGAGTGCTGTAGCTGTAGGGTGGGCATTGCCCACCTGACTGTAGGGTGGGCATTGCCCACCCTACTACTACATTTAGTCTTTTGGGGATTAGCTATGAACCGCTAGTAATTTATCCGCCTGCTTTGCGGTTTCAAAGAAGAACGCCACATTTTCCTCCGGGGTGCCTTGTAAAACACCATGACCCAGATTCAAGATATGACCTTGGTTGCCCGCTTTGCGAATCGTATCCAGGATGCGATCGCGGATGAAATCCTGGGACCCAAATAAGGCACAGGGGTCAATATTCCCTTGCACACCCATATTTGCGCCGAGTCGCTGCCGCGCCTCCTTCATATCCACCGTCCAATCTACGCTCACGATATCGACGCCGGACATCGCCATCCGTTCCAGAATCCCCGAACTGCCATTAATGTACAGAATCATCGGAGTTTCCGGGTGTGCTGCCTTCACCTGTTCCACCACCCGTTTTTGATAGGGCATGGCAAAGGTTTCGTAATCTTGGGGACTCAGTTGACCCGCCCAGGAGTCAAACATTTGCACCACCTGAGCACCGCAATCGATTTGATAGCAGGCATAGCGGGCGATCGCATCAGCAATTTTTGCCAAAAACGAATGCAACATCGCCGGTTCTCTAAAAGCCATGCCCTTAATCACGGTATAGTCCTTAGAAGACTTACCCTCGATCGCATAAGCCGCCAGAGTCCAGGGCGCACCCACAAACCCCAACACCGTGGATGCCGTCCCCACTTCCTTCCGTAACGTCTCCAGAATCGGACGAATAAACGGCATCGTCTCCTCGGGTTCCAGGGGATACAGTTTATCAATCTGTTCCTGAGTCCGAATCGGGGGATCAATAATCGGTCCCCGACTTTCGATAATGTCGAAAGGAATGCCAATTCCCGGCAAGGGAGTCAGGATATCCGAGAACAGAATCACCCCATCCGGTTGAAACGCCCGCCAGGGTTGCAGAGAGATTTCGATCGCAATGTCTGGATTTTCCGAGCGTTCCCGAAACGAGGGGTATTTATCGCGCAGATCTCGATAAACCTTCATATAGCGCCCCGCTTGGCGCATCATCCAAACGGGGGGACGCTCTAATTTTTCCCCACGCGCTGCTCTTAGTAGATAAGGAACTGGGCTAGAACCAGCCATTTAAACTTCACCTTAAATTTTACTTAAATGCCATTGTTCAGCTTACCATTCTGCGTCAATTATTTTTGTTTTTTTGCAGGGACTTCCCGAAAGGGGCCAACCGTATTTTGGGCCGGGTAAGTTCAATACCATATTCTGCTAATTTTTATCCTAACCTTAATATTTTGTAATAAATTTTTCCTTGCCCCTAAAGCTATTACAGGTTTGCAATATTTCAAATCCGAACTGAATCCCCAGACGTAAACCGGGAAAGATTTAGAGTAAAATTATTCTTATGCCTTCATGAAGCTCCTAAAAATCAGCCGGTTAATGTAAGTTTTATGGAGACTAGATGAGTTAAATTTTTCCATTTGTGCAATTTTTAAATCATGAGGAATTCCTAAAGCAGGCTGGTATGCAGATATGGATACTCCATCAGGCGGCCTCACAGAAACCATTATACAATAATATTAATTTTTTTTATAATCTAACTTTGTAAACTTTCAATGAAGGCTATGTAGAATGAGTGACTTATATGATTTGTTGAAAAAAATAGAAAAAACCCCAGCTATGTATGTAGGCGGACAATCCCTTTTTTTGTTGGAGTCATTTATGAATGGTTATGTGTTGGCACGAGACGAACTAAACATACCATCAACAGATCGAGAAAACGATTTTTTTGATAATTTTCATAATTGGTTACAACAAAGACTAGATGTTAAAACAACAAAATCATGGTCTAGCATTATATTTTTCCGCTCTTTTAGTGAAAAAAATGCTTTGAAAAACTTTTTTTATCTTTTGGAAGAATTTATAAATCGAAACAAAAAACTACAATACTTAACAGAAGATTCTGAACCAGATAGGGAGACTAAATCAACCTAACTTCGTGTCGCCTCCAGGGGAAACTTTACTGGAGATGTTGCAGGA
>CAYUEH010000177.1:0-4598 GCA_964442465.1 uncultured Laspinema sp.
CAAATGTAGGATAATTAGCCATAAAAGTGGCGACAATGTACTGAATGAATAGCCAAGAATAGAGTCATTGGGAAAGGGAGTTTAGCGGGATAATCAAAGAGAGCTAAACTCCCTTTCACCCCTGAAATGGTAATGGTTACTGGGAGCAATTTTCCCAATCTTCCCGCAAAATGGCATAGAGTTTCATATCATGAAAGCTGCCTTTACTCAACATCTGTTGGCGAAGGATTCCTTCAAATGAAAAGCCGACTTTTTCCATCACCCTTGCGGAGGCTTGATTAGGCAGTTTACATCGCGCCTCAATCCGGTTTAAGTTAGTTTCCTGAAAGGCAAAGGCGACGACAGCTTTTACAGCTTCGGGCATATATCCTTGTCCCCAATAGGCTCGGGATAAAGCATAGCCCATTTCAGCATGATGATGAGCTTGAACCCAGTTGACGAAACCACAAGTGCCGATTAATTTGCAGTCGCCTTTATGGATAATTCCCCAATCACAACTTTCATGAGTCTGATATTTTTCAATGATAGAATTTAAAAAAATCTGGCTGTCTTCTAGGGATTGATGTGGATGCCAGGTTGTGTATTGGGCTACTTCAGGGTCTGAGGCATATTCAAACAGATCCGGTGCATCCTCTCGGCTCATTTTTCTGAGTATGAGGCGATCGCTTTCCAGGGTTGGCAAGTCAGGATATCGGGGTAGAGTCATGAGGATCATCTCCTAATAGGGTTCTCACGGGATGACTGGAGTGCTGATTTCACTCAATCTGAGTTTGAGGTAAAAACGGGAGTTATGGATTGACATATTCTAAGTTCTTGAGGACTTTAATTTGTTCCTCCAACTCTAAAAAGAGTTGATATTCTCCCGCCCATTCTAAATATTCTAAATCTCCCCCATCCATATCTTCTGCCCTGAGTCTATTTTTCAATTGATTGGAGGGTTGATTATATTTATCCTCAAAAACATGAAGTCTGGTTTTTGTAAATTTCAGATTTTTTTCAAGGCGGTCTATTTCAGCAGCGATCGCTCTTTTTATTAACTCCGTAACTCGGTCTGGATTATCCGTTCTGAGAATAATTTCTGCCACATTCTTACCTCTTCATCCTCTGCTGTCTCAGTATAAACCAATCCCTCCGCCCTGAGGCGAGGACTCTCGTCTCGGGTCTCGGGAGGCAGCGATCCCCACTGCCCTCAACTTAGACTACCATTCCGGGGTCTCTACCAGTACAATAAAATTGACCCCTTACCTTTAACTGGTTTCCGATGAAGCTGAGTCTTTGCACGATTGTCAAAAACGAAGAAGCGACCCTTCCCAACTGTCTGGGCAGCGTTAAGGATCTGGTAGATGAAATGGTGGTTCTCGATACCGGATCCACCGATCGCACCGTAGAAATCGCCCAGGAGTTTGGTGCAAAGGTTCATCACTTCGACTGGTGCAATGATTTCGCTGCAGCGCGCAATGAATCTCTAAAATATGCCCAAGGGGACTGGATTCTCGTATTAGATGCCGATGAAGTATTAACCCCGGAAGTTGTCCCCCAAATCAAAGAATTAATAAATGGAAGTGGCAACCTCCAAGGGAACCCCTATCTGTTAATGAACTTAATTCGCCAAGAAATCGGCGCGCAACAATCCCCTTATTCCCTCGTTTCCCGCTTGTTTAGAAATCAACCGGGCATCCAGTTTGAGCGGCCCTATCATGCTATGATTGATGATAGCGTTCAACGGATATTACAGCAGCAATCCAATCAATGGCAGGTCGGTTCATTGATGGAGGTAGCCATTTTACATCAAGGCTATCAAGCCGAAGCGATCGCCTCCCGAGATAAATTGACCCGGGCCCGAGAAGCAATGGAATCCTATCTCGCCACCCATCCCAACGATGCCTATACTTGCAGCAAACTCGGGGCATTGTATGTGCAAACCGGAGAGATTAAACGGGGGATGCAGTTATTAAAACTCGGATTAGCCGCCAGTACGCGGTTAGAACCCCTGGTTGTGTATGAATTGCATTATCATTTGGGAATTGCCTATACGCGCAAGCAGAAACTGAGTAAAGCGAAAGCGCAGTATGAAAAAGCCGTTGCCCTGCCGATTTTAGAACCCCTCAAATTGGGCGCGTATAATAACTTAGGGAACCTCCTGCTGGAAACCGGAAATATCACCGGGGCGATCGCCACCTATCAAAAAGTATTACAAATCGACCCCTCCCTGAGTTCAGCCTATTTTAACCTGGGAATTGCCCTAAAAGAGAAAAAGCAAATTCCCCTGGCGATCGCCGCCTATCAACGAGCCATTCAACTCAATCCCAACTATGCCGAAGCCTACCAAAATCTGGGCGTAGCCTTACTCAAAGGCGGTAATATTTTAGATGGATTAGAAGCATTTCGACGCTCAGTTTCCCTCTATGAACAACGGAAATCCCCGGCAGGTCCAGCCTTACGCCAAAGTTTAAAAGATATGGGATTTAAAATCTAAAAAGACCGCTCAAATCCACCGAAAAGTATTGTCCTCTCGTTGTGCAACGTCAGCACTTGGGGGGATGATCGGGAATGACACCATACAATAGAAAGAATCAATAACGTGAGTTTGAACAGGGAGGAAAACAGATGGTAGCTGGAGTTTTACCTGGAGATTTAGCCTGTGGGTGCCTGAGCACTCTGATTCCGGAAGAACCCGAACCCGAACCGGCACCCCCACCGACAGCAGTCCCGGCAGAAGCGGCACCTCCCCCCGTGGAGGAAGCGCCCCCAGAGGGCTTTTTTTTCGATCTGACCGATGACCCGATTCGTCCCACCAATATTACCCTACAGCCCGGACAAATTGACGAGTTCCCCGGCGGATTGCGGGCATTAGCGGGGGATGATACCATCATTGGGTCGAGTTCTGATGAACTCATGAATGGCAATGCCGGGAATGATATCTTATTTGGTCGAGGGGGTAATGATACCCTGCGTGGGGGTCAGGGAAATGATGCCGTTTATGGAGAAGAAGGAGATGATATTCTCAATGGCAATCGCGGGGATGATTTAGTCGTTGGGGGTCGAGGGAACGATTTTATCCGGGGGGGTCAGGATAACGATTTGCTGATTGGTGGAGAGGGAAATGATACCCTGATTGGCGATTTTGGCCAAAATAGACGGGTTGGAGGAACCGGGAGTGATTTATTTATTCTGCGCCCAGAGACGGCGAGTGCGACCCCCGATGAAGCCAATATGATTTTGGACTTTAATGACGATCTTATTGGACTAGCCAATGGGTTAAGCTTGAACGATATCACCTTTCAAGAAGGGTATGCGCGGAATTTCGAGACCGAACTAACAATGATGCAAACCTATACCCCAGATCCCATTTTAGTCCTAGCGGAATTATCCCCAGAACAACTGGATCCGAATGGGAATGGGTTGTTGGAGGGGACATTAATTAGACAAGTGTCTACCGATCGCGTCCTCGCTTTTGTGTTGAATGCGACTCCCGACGAACTCTTCACGGCAATGGAAGTAGTGCCGCCCGAAATTATGGCGATCGGGTAATTTAAAAGAGGCGATCGCCCTCTTGAACCCCGTTACTCCGGAGGCAATTCTAAGGGAATTTTCCCTAACAATCCCTTGCGAAAATCATTCAGAATTTGCCTTGCAGCCCGTTCCACATCGCCTTCATATCGGGATTCGGCAAACCGATGTAGATAATCTTCTCCCGTAATGGGGAGCGGGTCAAGTTTATAGCGCGATCGCAACGCCTCCGGTGGCACCCATCCGGTCCCGATTTCCTCAATCTCTTTCACCATATCCACAAATGCCGACGCCACCCGCTGATTATCATAAGCTGCTTCCCCAATATCATCACAAATGGCTAACTTTAAAGCAGCATCTTGGTCCTCTAACTTACTGGGAATCACCCCAGGGGCATCCAACAGTTCCAATTCATCAGAAATCCGCACCCAGCGCAGTTGCTTAGTCACCCCTGCACGTCGGGCACTTTCCACCACCCGACGTCCGACTAAGCGATTAATCAACGCCGATTTGCCCACATTGGGAAACCCAATCACCACCGCCCGCACAGCGCGAGGGCGCATCCCGCGATCGAGACGACGTTGATTCAGAGCAATTCCCGCCTCCTTCGCCGCCTTAGATATCGCCTTGATCCCCGTCCCATCTTGAGCATTAGTAAAATAAGGCGTTTCTCCCTGGCGTTGAAACCACAGATGCCAGCGATCGCGCAGGGGTGGCAAAATCGTATCCACCCGATTAATAATCAAAACTCTGCTTTTACTCCCCACCCACTGCGGCACCTGGGGATGATGGGTAGACAAAGGAATCCGCGCATCTCGGACCTCCAACACCACATCCACCAATTTCAACTGTTCCGCCAGTTGTTTTTCCGCCTTAGAAATATGGCCGGGATACCATTGAATGTCAGGAGTTGTCATTGTTATTTGTCATTGGTCATTTGTCATTGGTCATTTGTCCTTGGTCATTTGTCCTTGGTTGATGGGGGAGAGACCATTCTCCGATGTTCGTAGTAACGACTTCAGTCGTTTCCGGATCCGATGTTCGTAGTAACGACTTCAGTCGTTTCCGGATCCGATGTTCGTAGTAAC
>CAYUEH010000177.1:4698-9410 GCA_964442465.1 uncultured Laspinema sp.
TCCGATGTTCGTAGTAACGACTTCAGTCGTTTCCGGATCCGATGTTCGTAGTAACGACTTCAGTCGTTTCCGGATTAACCACGTCTAGGGCTCAAACCATAAAGCTTAAAATGCTACATTTTAAGGCACCGGAAGAACGACTGAAGTCGTTACTACGAACAAAGACAAGAGAACGACTGAAGTCGTGACTACGAACAAAGACAAGAGAACGACTGAAGTCGTTACTACGAACAGGGGAGAATGGTCTCTCCCCATCTCCCCAATCTCCCCAATCTCCCCCATCTCCCCCATCTCCCCCATCTCCCCCCTATCCCCTACGGGACAATCAACACGGGACAAGGGGCCAGATTAATCACCCGGTTGGTGACGCTATCGGCGAGACCCTCTTCTGTCAACCCGATGCCGCGACAACCCATAATCACCAAGTCCGCATTGACTTCATCGGCGACATCGCAAATGACAAAGGCGGGTTTTCCTTCCCGTTCAATGGTTTCCGCTTCAATGTCCAGCTTAGAAAACATCGACTGAGCATTTTTGAGTAATTCGGCGATCGCCTCCGGGGTCATTACCCGTTCTGGAGGTGGGGGTTCCTCTCCCTCCACCGGAACCTCATTCACCGAGAGCAAAATTAAGCGCGAGTTGAAGGTTTTGACCATTTGGGCCACTGTATCTGCCGCTTCACGGGACTCGCGACTTTCATCGATTGGAAAAAGAACAGTTTTAAACATAGCAGCCGTGTTTAGGACGCACTCAACGATAAAATGTTTACGGCAAACCTTCCAGATCGATAGAGATTGATCTATCTCGACGCCATTTGTGGCGTCAGTTTTGGGGTACTGCCTCGGCGCAGGAGTTAAATCCCACGCGCTATAAGCCGATTTTCTAGAAAACAGACCAAAAAACGCAATTAGGAGGGATCTTCATGCCCAAGAAAACTGTAGCAAATTTGTCAGCCTCAGACCTATCCGGTAAACGGGTTTTAGTTCGTGCTGACTTCAATGTACCCCTTGATGATGCCGGTAACATCACCGATGATACCCGGATTCGGGCTGCTTTACCGACGATTCAAGATTTAACGGGTAAAGGGGCCAAAGTTATTCTGTCTAGCCATTTTGGACGCCCCAAGGGTCAGGTGAATGAAAAAATGCGCCTCACCCCGGTTGCCAAGCGCCTCTCGGAATTACTCGGCAAGGAAGTCATCAAATGCGATGACTGCATTGGCGATGAGGTGGCAAATAAGGTCAAAGGCATGGAAAATGGCCAGGTTGCCTTACTGGAGAATGTCCGCTTCTATGCTGAGGAAGAGAAAAACGACCCAGAATTTGCCAAGAAACTGGCGTCTGTAGCAGATTTGTATGTGAATGATGCTTTTGGGACGGCCCACCGCGCCCATGCTTCCACCGAAGGGGTGACTCATTACCTGAGTCCTTCCGTTGCGGGGTCTTTGATGGAGAAGGAACTGCAATACCTGAAAGGGGCGATCGAAGAACCTCAGCGTCCTTTGGCGGCGATTATTGGCGGTTCTAAGGTTTCTAGCAAAATTGGCGTCATTGAAACTCTGTTAGAGAAGTGTGACAAACTCCTCCTCGGTGGCGGGATGATTTTCACCTTCTTAAAGGCGCGGGGAATCAGCGTGGGGAATTCCTTGGTGGAAGATGACAAGCTAGAGTTAGCGAAGTCTTTGGAAGCGAAGGCAAAAGAACGCGGCGTGGCGATGTTATTGCCGACGGATGTGGTGATTGCGGACAAATTTAGTGCCGATGCCAATACCCAAATTGTCAGCGTGGAAAATATCCCCGATGGTTGGATGGGATTGGATATTGGTCCTGATTCCGTGAAAACCTTCCAAGAGGCCCTGGCGGATTGCAAGACAGTGATTTGGAATGGACCAATGGGTGTGTTTGAAATCGACAAATTCGCCAAAGGAACCGAGGCGATCGCCCATACCTTATCCGAACTCACCCCCAAAGGCACCACCACCATCATCGGCGGTGGCGACTCCGTGGCAGCAGTGGAAAAAGTTGGATTGGCAGATAAAATGAGCCACATTTCCACCGGAGGCGGTGCCAGCTTAGAATTGCTCGAAGGCAAGGAACTCCCCGGAGTTGCTGCCTTAGATGAAGCCTAAGTTTTGGGATATTTAGGCCGGGTTTGATACCCAGTCCTAGGGTGTAACGCTGCCTGAACAAAGGATGACTCGTTCAGGAGTTGAGTAGGGGTAGTTTGATGAATTACCCCTACTTTAACCCGGTAACGATAAACCCAGAATATCAGGGGGTAGATTCATTTTTAGCAGTCTCGAAAGCCTGGATTTTTTCATAAAGACTATCAACGGTTTCGCCGTTAAAAAGTTGCTCTTTTGTTTTTACATAGTCCCCTTCTCCCAGTTGACAAAGGGCTACAAAGCGAGCGAAAGTAGTGGGATCAAGATGACTTACTAAAATGTCTAAGGCTTGGTTAATCACCTGTTTTTCGCTTAGTCTATTGATTTTCATTATCCATCTCCAAAATAAAATCAGCAGGATTAATGACTCGCAAGTTAAGGGTTTTACACCGATTAATTAATCGTTGGTCGCAGGTTATCAAATAATCGCTCTGGGTTGCTTCAGCACAGGCAACGTGCAAGGCATCAATAGCTTTGATTCCAGTTGTTTCTAACCCTTGGGCACGTTGTCGAATCGACTCGGTGGCGATTTGCCGGAAAGTGGCAAGACTCAGGTAAACGTCAACGGATTTTGCCCTTTCCAAATCAGAGTTTCGGCTATTCTCATATTCTAAAACGTTGGAACTCACTAATTCCACCTGATGATTTTGAATCAGTTGTAAAATCAGTAGAACCGCCTGGGTTTCAAGGAATATCTTAACTTGAGACTGGTCATCAAAAGGGCGATTGTAAGCACTGGTATCGAGGTAAAGCCGCATTATATCATTTCCTTATGCGATCGGGGGAGTGCATCTTGGGTATTCCACGTAAAATGTTTGACTCAGTAATGGAATTGAGTGACATTATATAACCGAATTAACCCATCAATCATGGGTTAGGCGAAGCCATCTTATTGGAGATTAATTCAGACGTGAATCTCATTTAAAGATGGATTTTGATTTTAACAAAAAAGCTGATCGGGCAGGAAATGTAATCGAACAATAGCAATGAGCTGACTCATGGCGGAATGACAGACTGAATATCTTCTCCGGTAAGGGTTAGCCGATTGGATGTTGAGCGACTTGATGGGTGTCGATCGCCCCAATCCCCAATTAAAATCATTCCAAATCGCGCTATAATAATCTTTTGTCATTTTCAGGGGTTAACAACGACTCCCATGCAGTTTAGAGAAATAGGGTTTGGATTGATTCATTTATCAAAACTTGGCAGTCGCCTCTCACATCCGGGGACGTTTGATGAGTAAAGTTTTATTACATCAACCTTGACCATCCCCCATTCTCAAGCGTTTACTGGAGTCGGGTTAAGCTCAAAAATCCCCCAAGGGAACCCCAGTACAATCGGTGAGTGCAACCGGGCGCTACACCGTTCTCAACAGTCAATCATCCCACTAAACCTATCCATTCAGTGAAGTCATGAAAATAGCTCGAAATATTACCGAACTCGTCGGTCGCACGCCTTTAGTCGATTTAAACCGCATTCCTCAAGCCGAAGGTTGTGTGGCTAGAATTGTGGTGAAATTAGAAGGCATGAACCCCGCTGCTTCGGTTAAGGATCGCATTGGCGTCAATATGATTAATGTCGCCGAAGAGCAGGGCAGAATTATTCCCGGAAAAACCGTATTAGTTGAACCAACCTCGGGAAATACCGGAATTGCTCTGGCAATGGCCGCTGCCGCTAAGGGCTATCAACTGATTCTAACCATGCCCGAAACCATGAGTCAAGAGCGCCGATTGATGTTGAGCGCTTATGGGGCTAAGGTGGAATTGACTCCGGGCAATATGGGCATGAAAGGGGCCATCTCTCGCGCTCAAGAAATTGTGGACAGTACCCCAGATGCCTATATGTTGCAACAGTTTAGCAACCCCGCTAATCCGCAGATTCATCAGCAAACCACTGCAGAAGAAATTTGGGAAGATACGGATGGTGCTGTAGACTTTTTGGTTGCTGGGGTCGGAACGGGCGGAACTTTAACCGGCGTGGCAGAAGTGCTCAAGGCCCGCAAACCCGGTTTTAAGGCGATCGCCGTTGAACCCACCACCAGTCCCATCCTCTCTGGCGGATCTGCCGGTCCCCACAAAATTCAAGGCATCGGCGCTGGATTTATTCCCGATGTTTTAAATGTCGAACTCATTGATGAAGTGATTGTGGTCAGCGATGATGAAGCAATGGCCTACGGTCGTCGGTTGGCCCGGGAAGAAGGTCTCCTCTCCGGTATTTCCTCCGGGGCAGCCTTATGCGCCGCTATCCGCCTCGCTCAACGGCCAGAAAATCAAGGGAAACTGATTGTCATGATTCAGCCCAGTTTTGGGGAACGTTATCTGAGCACTCCTCTGTTCCAAGACCCTGAACTCCAAGAGGCAGCAGCGATTAGTTAATCTCCGTTGATTAGACTTCTTGCAAGATGATAAAAAGCCCCCCTTTTTAAGGGGGGTTGGGGGGATCAATCCATGATGTTGCAACAGGTCTATTGATTTTGCCCCTGAACCCGACCCTGTAACCCAGAATTCAGATTGCTGAGTTACAGGGTCAAGTTTTTGTCACCAATTAG
>CAYUEH010000178.1:0-4423 GCA_964442465.1 uncultured Laspinema sp.
TAGATTAGGTTAGGCAAAATCCGCACGCCAAACCTGAACCGCCAGACGCCCTAGATGCTGTTGGCGATTAGCGATCGCATCCGGCGTCCATTCTTCCGCCTGAATTTCCTGAGTTAAGCGATACTGACTATCCTGATATTTTTCTTGCTTTTTGACATAAAGTTGATTGCCAATTTCCCGATTCAACCCCGATTCCAGAAGCGTCATATTTCCCAGGCGATACACCATCTCATCCCCTTGCTTTTCTGTAAAATTCCGTTGCCATGAATCATCGGGATTTTCGGGGAGAATATGTTCTATAGAAAAACTATCTTCCATGATTTCTACTCCCGATGCCTCAGTTTCCAACTTCCACAGAATATAACGAACTAATCGGCGTTTCTGTCCTTTGGTAGACATTTCTAGTAAAGAAAAATCCTGACGAAATTTTTCGTCCGATACATAAATCGACCCTAATCGTTCAAATACACCCCGGGGATGTTTGATAGCTTTGTTTTGAATATCTATAGCAATTTGATTATAAATGGTCTCCAATTCATTGGGATTCAAAGAACTGACAATGCTATAACGAAATGAGACAACGGCAATCAACTTTAACAAGCGGGTAAAGTCATCAGGAGAGAACTTGTCATAAGCGGCAAATAGAGTCGGATAAACTTGCTTGACTCGAAACAAGCTCAATTCTCGAATATATCTCTGATTTTGGGGACTCTCTCGCCAAAACTCATCATGGGGATTCCCCAATGCCATAAACAGACTACTATAATTTTCAAGGTCATCCAGTAAATCAAACGCTTGTTGCGATGTTTTGACCGAATTCCTGACTTTTTTAAAAAGGCGATCGCGACGGATTCGGGTATAGGTAAGACTGAGATAATACCGCAGAAATTCCGGAAACCTTTCGAGTTGAACCGTGGTAATAATTCTTTTCCATTGCCGTTGAGCTTCCCGTAAATCATCCGGTCCTTGAAACAGAGACAATAGATAATTTTTTAATAAATCCGTGGCACTTAGTTCCAGTCCCCGCGCATTCAAAGTCTCAAATACCGTATAAGCATTCAGTTCATCTTCCACATTAATTTGAATGAACAATAAGCGTTGCGCCACCGTATCCGTCAGAAAAGTTGCTACCTGTTCTCCACTGCTCACCACTTCGGGGATATCTTCACTAATTTGTTTAGAAAAATAAGCAAAGGCATTCCATAAGAGTTGGTTAGAGTGAGGTAAAGAACGCAGATTCCGGGGTTGTCTTAAATTAATCAGATTGCTCTGATAAAATTCATCGTTGTTTTCATTTAAGATTAACTTACTGGAATAGCGAAGAGAGCGCGGGTCTTTATCCGCTAAATAGGTCCGCTTTAAAAGCTCCTGGCGCTCTTTATTCTGTTCTGCTTCTTGTCCCAAATCCACGAGTTGAGTGAGTTTATCAATGAGTGCAATTGCCAAAATGCTCAGGGTAGCAAACCGCTGTTGACCATCAATAATCGTCCACTCTTTGTCAGAATTGGCCGAATTGTGCAGAACAATCGCCCCCATATAATGACTAGATTCCGGGTCCTGGTGAAGCATCAAAATGTCCTGCCAGAGGTCTTCCCAATTTTCCTCTCGCCAGGAATAATCACGTTGAAACAGGGGGACTCGATAAATTTTACCATTGCCAATTAAATCCCGAAAATTGGTGGTTTTTGTATCGAGTAAATTAATTCTCGCCATAAAATTTAGAGAAATTATAAACGGGTCGAGGTTCCGTCGGGTGCGTCAGATACTCAAGGGAAAGATACCTATCTCAAGTTAACATTCTGACGCACCTGACGTCATTTTAGGATAACCAATCCTGATTCAGAATTAAGGTTGAACTTGCAATTTAATCCGGAGAGTTCCGGAGAGAGATTGGGGGGGTTGCCAACGTTGTAAGGTTTGACGAATCAGATCGATCGCCCCTTGATCCGTTAACGTCGAAGCGCGATCGTCCAACATCACGCGCACGACTTGACCCTGACGAACTACAATTTCCCAAACCACTTCCCCACTCACTCCTGGGGAGAGGGACACAAATTGGAATAATTCTTCTAAATCCGCAGTCGCCTCCGCATCTAAATCCTCCGCATCCATGACTTGAATGCGACTACTACCGGGACTGACAGACTCCATTGGAGATGCTTCCGCTTCATCTAAACGGAGGGGTTGGACTCCACCGGGACCGGGACGAGCACCCCCAGACAACCGAACAGGTGCCGCAGCGGGTGACGGAGGTGGATATGCGCCGCTAGTCCGACCCCGAGGTGCCATTACCGCATCTGCTTCGCTTTCTTCCCCAAAAATCCCTTCGTAACTGACTCCCTCGGGTAATTCGACGGGCACTTGCACTCGGCGAGTGGTGCCATCGGGATCGACTCGGACTTCTTCGCTGACGGCGACAAAGGCAGTGTAAGCAGACAGCAATCGATAGGCGAGGGCGGTATTGGTAACTTCCGTTACCCCGGATGTGGTTTCTCCGCCATACATTTGACTCATTAAATCTTTAATCCGATGGCGACCCCACAATTGCGCGATCGCCGGATTGCCTTCTTCTTCAAATGCCATGCGAAAGAGTTCTTCATAGCGATCGCCATTGGCAGTCATTCCCTTCACTCGTAACTGTCCCCGGGCGCGATCGCCTTTTCGTCCAAACAACACTAACGGTTGTTCCGCAAACAAATCGGGCGGTAACCCAGGATAAACTTCTGCCGGTTCTCCTCCTCCTTCCCAACTCACCTCAATATTCGTTAAAACTGGATTATTAATCTGTCGGAAAAATCGTTCCGCCACCTCTTCTGTGGGTTCATCCTGACGAATTACTTGGGAGGTTCCGCGTCCTACTTCTGCAAGGCGATCGAGGACAAATCGATTCACCGAACTCCCTACCCCAAAACTATATAACCGATTGCCCGGTTGTAACTTTTGTTGAACCTCAGCAATGATTTCCATATCATTGCCAATATAGCCATCGGTTAATAAGACAATACTCCGTAACCGCCCATTTTCTGACGGGGGATAATTTAAGACAGTTTGAATCCCATTTAATAACTCAGTTCCTCCATTGGCCTGCAATTGATTAATATAATTGATGGCCATGTTGCGATTAGCGGGCGTATTGGCTAATGGGCGAGGAGAGAGTGCCGTTGCGGTATTGGCAAAGTCAATAATGGTAAAGGTATCATTGGGATTTAGGCCATTGATAAAGCGGCGCATCAATTCCTGGGATTTCACGATGGGGTCACCGGATTGAGACCCGCTGGTATCCATTAAAAAGATGACATCTTTGGGGACGATTTCATTGCGGTTGTAATCTAAAGCAGGAATGAGGTAAATGGCAAAATGTCCTCCGCGATCGTCGGATTGGGTGAGGACTGTTGCTTTGGTGCGATCGCCTGAAACCTGATAGCGCAGAATTAAATCTTTATTCGGGATAGAATCGGCCTTTGCTAAGTCAATCCGGACCATCTCTCCCGCTTGAGAAGTGACAATTTGATGGGACGGGGATTGGATATTAGAAATGGGAACTCCGGCATTAATTTCTACTGCTACGCTAATATCATGACCGGACCTTGTGCCAGGACGAAGCACCGGAGGGGTAATCCGTGAGGCATCAGGAACTTGGTTAGTATTCGGGGTTTCTGGGGTAGTTGGGGTTCCTGGAATATAACGCGGACCGACTACCATTGGGAAGACAAATTCATAATTTCCCCCTTCAAACGGGAGACTGTCACTGTAGCGAATAGTGACTTCAATTTGTTCACCGGGTTTGATATTAGCCAGGGATTGAGTGAAGATATTAGGACGTTCTTGTTCTAATAATGCTGCGGTGCGTCCTTGTTCCCTTGCTTCGTCATAAATGCGTTGGGCTTCTTCCCGTTGTTTGATATCGCCTTTAATGATGCGATCGCCGATTTTGATTTCCATATCATAAACCGCCGCTTCATCGGGAAGGGGGAAGACATAAATGGCTTCTAATGGTTCATTAAATGGGTTTTGAAACCGTTGGGTTACGGCAACTTGGGAGACATTGCCATCAATCCGGGCTTTGACATCGGTATGGGTGAGGGTAAAGGCTTGTTTTTCTCCATCGGGGGATAAAACATATAAGCCCCCCGCATCTTGGGAGTCCGAGGGAGTTGGGGTTTGATTGCCTTGAGAGAGGATGGGATGGGCGGGCGATCGCGAATGTTGGGCTAGGGTTAAATTGGCGACTGTTCCCACTGCTGCAACCAGGACTAAACAGGCTGGAACAATATAGAGTAATTTCATAGGAACCTCATTTTGAGGAGAGTTGAAAAATGTAATGGATTCTAGGATGGCACAGACTTGGGGAAATGAGCAGGGGGTTACACTTTTTGTAACAAATCCCTTGGGTTGGGGGGATAACGACTGAAGTCGTTACTAC
>CAYUEH010000178.1:4523-9372 GCA_964442465.1 uncultured Laspinema sp.
TTTAGTCAGTTTTTCTTAGTTTGTAGTAACGACTTCAGTCGTTTCTTTTCTTCGCAACTCTGGGGGATAACGACTGAAGTCGTTACTACGAACGGGACAATTTTGGTGATTTTCCTAGTTCGTAGTGACGAGATCCGTCGTCTCTTTCCCAACAATAAGAAACCCAAGCATGGGTTAGCCCTTGACAACCAGGAGTTTTCCCCTCGTCAATCTAGGCTCGAAAGAAGACCGCAATATGTTAAACTAGGCGGGGCTGAACCTGGACCAATCCCTTGCAGGGACACAACTACAACTAATTTCCTAGTCACATTCGAGAGTAACCATAAATTCATGTTTGACGCGCTTGCTGAACGCTTAGAAGGAGCCTGGAAGAAACTTCGAGGGCAGGACAAAATTTCCGAATCCAACATTCAAGAAGCCCTGCGGGACGTTCGGCGCGCCCTTTTAGAAGCCGATGTCAACCTTCAGGTCGTCAAAGCATTTATTGCCGACGTTGAAGAGAAAGCGCAGGGTGCGGAAGTGGTTTCTGGGGTGCGACCGGACCAGCAGTTTATCAAGATTGTTTATGATGAACTGGTGGAAGTCATGGGGGAAAGTAACGTTCCCCTGGCGCAAGCTGAGACTGCCCCGACGGTTGTGTTGATGGCCGGATTGCAAGGGACAGGTAAAACCACTGCGACGGCTAAACTGGCGTTACATCTGAGAAAGCAAAATCGCACGGCCCTGTTGGTGGCAACAGATATTTATCGCCCAGCGGCGATCGACCAATTGCTGACCCTGGGGAAACAGATTGATGTGCCGGTGTTTGAACTGGGGACCGATGTGGACCCGGTGGAAATTGCGCGGCAGGGGATTCAACACGCTGTGGCGATCGGGGTGGATACGGTAATTGTGGATACTGCCGGTCGTCTGCAAATTGATGCAGATATGATGGCAGAGTTGGCCCAAATTAAAGAGACGATCCAACCTCATGAAACCCTGTTAGTGGTGGATGCCATGACGGGTCAAGAGGCGGCGAATCTGACCCGGACGTTTAATGATGAAATTGGCATCACTGGGGCGATTCTGACCAAATTGGATGGGGATACCCGTGGGGGTGCGGCCCTTTCGGTGCGGCAACTGTCTGGACAACCGATTAAATTTGTGGGGGTCGGGGAAAAGGTAGAGGCCCTACAGCCTTTTTATCCCGATCGCATGGCATCTCGGATTCTCGGCATGGGTGACGTACTCACCTTAGTCGAACGGGCGGCAGAGCAAGTGGACCTTGCCGATGCCGAGAAGATGCAGGAAAAAATCTTAAAGGCGCAATTTGACTTTAACGACTTCCTCAAGCAGATGCGCTTGATGAAGAATATGGGGTCGTTGGGCGGATTGCTGAAAATGATTCCGGGGGTTGGGAAAATCTCCGATGAGCAGTTGTCCAAGGGCGAGTCTCAGATGAAAAGTGCTGAGGCGATGATTAATTCGATGACGGCCCAGGAACGGCAGAATCCTGATTTGTTGGCGGGTTCTCCTTCCCGGCGTAAACGGGTGGCCCGGGGTTCCGGTCATGATGATGCCGATGTGACAAAGCTGGTGGCGGATTTCTCCCGAATGCGAACGATGATGCAGCGCATGGGTCAAGGGGACTTGACTGGGATGCCTGGAATGGGAGGAATGTTCGGCCCTGGAGGTGGAAAACCGGGACGAGGCGGCTATCCTGGGGGTCCGGGCAAGAAGAAAAAGAAGGCCAAGAAGAAAAAGGGGTTTGGGGAGTTGTAACGGGCCTGTTCTAGGGGTTTAGGGGACTCTAAAACATAAAATCTGATAGAAGAGATCCCCCCAACCCCAACATCAAATCTGATAGAAGAGATCCCCCCAACCCCCCTTAAGAAGGGGGGCTTTGGAAGATTCATCTAACTCTGCGTAACAATCCCAATTGGCTTTGGCAATGTTTCTGGCCCTAAATTGGTGGGCCATTGACCGAGATTTTTTTAAGAAATTCGGTTCTCTTGCCGCTGTTGTATCGATGCCATGCAAGGTGCTATAATGAATGACTTTGCAGCGGAAATTTGTAGATGGAACGCTGTAGATGCTTACCCCCAGAACCAGGTAAGCTGTAATTTAATGGCCTAAAATGGTTACGAAAAAGAAGTAGGAGCAAGATGATCAAAATTCGATTGAAGAGATTCGGCAAGAAACAAGAAGTCAGCTATCGGATTGTGGCGATGCAGAGCACGACTCGCCGGGATGGACGTCCTTTGGAAGAATTGGGTTTCTACAATCCGAGAAATGATGAAACTCGTCTGAATGTCCCAGCGATCGTGAAGCGACTGCAACAGGGCGCTCAACCCACCGAGACGGTGCGTCACATTCTTGAGAAAGCTAATGTCTTTGAACAGGTCAATGCCACAACCCCTTCCTAATTCCATCAACGAACCACTGACTCCCCAAGCACCATCTGAGGGTGAGCAAAAAACGCCTAGACCGGATTATGGCGGGTTGGTACGTTTTCTGGTGGAACCGTTGTTAGAAACGCCGGAATCATTACGAGTGGATTGCGAGTTATTGGTCGGCGTACCTAAAGTCTGGATTCGCATGGCGTTTGAGGATCCAGAAAAAGGGCGCGTGTTTGGGCGTGGCGGACGCAATATGCACGCGGTGCGAACCATATTAGAAGCAGCGGCGAAGGATGCGGGGGAAGCGATTTATTTAGATATCTATGGGGGATGGCCGAGCGATCGCGCGTCGTCATCCGATGGACCTGGGTCTAAAACAACGACGAGTCCTGCGGTCAGAAGTGGTCCGGTTCGTCCTGGACCCAAACTCGCCGATCGCTCCTAGGAGATGCGATCGCCTAGCATCTTTGGGGAAAAATCGCCCCAAGTTTCTGGAGTCTGGAGTGGGGCGATCGCCGTCTTGTTCCAGCCCCGCTTCGTCAACACCTATCCCTTTTCCAACCAAAGATATTGCCGGAGTTCTCTCTCAAGACGCCTGTTTGCAGCCTAATTTGCAAAAAAGGCGTCTTTTTGCATTTTTTAACACTTTACCTGTAATGGATATGGCATGGAAGAAAAAACAACGATTGAACTCCCGTCTCAAGAAAGCGCCTTAGCCCTCAGTGGCGATCGCGAGGAAAACCTCAAAATCTTATCCAAACAAACTGGTGCTAGAGTCGTCCTGCGCGGACAAGATTTACTCATCCAAGGCACCCCCAACCAAATCGAACTCTGCACTCGCTTAGTGCGATCGCTCTCGGACCTCTGGATTCACGGCAAACCCATCACCAGCGTCGATATCCTCACCGCCCGTCACGCCTTGGATACCGAACGCCAAGACGAACTCAGCGAAATGCGCCAAGATATCCTCGCCAAAAATCGCCGAGGAGAAGAAATTCGCGCCAAAACCTTTCGCCAGCGTTCCTACATCAAAGCCATTCGCAGCCATGATCTGACATTTTGCATTGGTCCAGCAGGCACCGGCAAAACCTTCCTCGCCACCATCCTCGCCGCCCAATCCCTCCTCGCCAATGACTACGAACGGCTAATTTTAACCCGCCCTGCCGTAGAAGCGGGGGAAAAACTCGGCTTCCTTCCCGGGGACTTGCAACAGAAAATTAATCCCTATTTGCGCCCCCTCTACGATGCCCTCTATGAAGTCATCGAACCCGAAAAAATTGCCAATCTCATGGAAAGGGGAATCATTGAAGTCGCCCCCCTCGCCTATATGCGCGGACGGACCCTCAATCGCTCTTTCGTCATCCTCGATGAAGCGCAAAACACCACCCCCGCCCAAATGAAAATGGTTTTAACCCGCCTCGGGTTTAAATCCCGCATGGTAGTCACCGGAGACATTACCCAAACCGATTTACCCTTCCATCAGCAGTCGGGTTTAAATGTCGCCCAAAAAATCCTGCAAAATGTAGAAGGCATTTCCTTCTGCAAGCTCTCTCAAGCCGATGTGGTCCGCAATCCTCTGGTTCAGCGTATCGTCGCCGCTTATGAAAGCCATGATAAATAGGGGAATTTCCCTCTGTTTGATGGTGATAATTCTGCTGTTCACCCCAGGGAATGCAGTAGCAGGTCCCCTGGCGGACCGTTTGCAAGTCTTTCCCAATTGGCAGAGTAAACCGGCTGTCTCTGTGGCAGAGGGAGATTTGATTTATCCCGACTGGATCAAAGGGACTTGGGATGTGACGAGTACCCTAATCGAACAGATTGCCCCCCTTGCGCCGAATCTGATGACTCCGGGATTTGAAAAAAATCAAGCCTATTTGAATCAGCCGGTACAATTTCAGGTGCGATTTGTGGAGGGGTCAAAACTGTATCGGCAGCGATGGCGGGGAATCCCGATTCCGGTTTCTAGGAATCAGGGTGTGGTTGCCGATCGCGCTTTTAATGGGTTAAAGATTGCCCAAGCCTATTTAGGCAGTCGGGCGGTGGAATCGGTTAAGGTTGACCCAGAGGATCCGAACCGGCAGATTACGGTTTTGAACGGCGATCGGCAACTGGTATCGCTTGTAACCGGCAGAGGCAGCGAAATTCCTGCACCGGATCAGTTTATCTCCACAGAAATTACCCAGCAGATTTTTCGCCGCCAACCGCAGATTTATCTCAATGAAGTGGAAACCACCACCCACTATCAACGAGTGAAGGATGCGCCGGAGAAAATCACCGCCAATCAAATCACGGCGATTTATTTATCACCCCAGGACCCGGATTACTTTGCTGCCAGAGGCAAGGCGATCGCCCTTTATCGCTATCAATTAGAATTATCCCCGGTTGCCACAGCGAACCGATAGCGGATACTCAGAGAAGCATTGGTCAAAACCCTCACCCTCAAGGGGGTCGGTTCTAGCGACGGCGATCGA
>CAYUEH010000179.1:0-4214 GCA_964442465.1 uncultured Laspinema sp.
GACCAAGCTGCCAGCGCTTTTTCCTATACCCATTGCCAACAAGAATACTGGAACCCCGAAGAATTTTCCCTCCTCTACGGAACCCCACTCTGGGACCAATCCACCCCCACTCAAAGGCTAATTCTAAATCACCTCTACTGGGTTGCCTACTACTCCCAAATCATCTCCGCAGAAATTGCTACAATCCTGTTTAATCAAACCAGTGCCGCTGGATTGTATGCTCAAGAAGACTTTCGCTTAGTCTGCGATATGCTCGACCTAGAATCCGCCCAAGAACGAGCACATATCAATGCGTTTAAAACCATTTCAGAACAAGTAGAAGCCGCATTATTTGGCAAACGCATCTTCACCTACCCCATGCGCGGACCCTACACCGAAACAATGGTTCATGCCGATACCAACGCCTTAAAAACCTGGTGGAAACAACTCCAACTCCGTTGCTTTGGAATGCTCTCGTCCGGGAATACATTTCTAGCTTGTCAGTATTTTACTGTGCGGGGAGTGCGAACCTTAAACGGGAAATTGGTCCAACATAAGTTAAGCCAATATTACCAAAATCACCCAGATAAAGAGAATGCTCCAATCCCGGCTAAAATATCTTATTATCATTTTTTAGATGAGAGCTTTCATTTTAACAGTTCCACCCTGTTATCTCATGAAGTGGTAACCTGTTTGAAAAAGCCCACCCCCTTCGAGACATTTGTCGCTAACCTGGGGTTGCGCGGATGCCAACAAGACCATGCTAATTTTTCCGTAGCAATTAATGGGATATTTTGGTACGATCCGGCCCTCTATTCGGCAGTTTATCAACTGTTGCGATCGCCCGTCTTTGCCATGAGTGATGCCGATGCTAAACAGATGATGCAGGATTGCTTTACCCAGGAAACTGAAGGACTCCATCGCAGCTATCAAACCCATCAAGAAGCGAGGGCTTCCTATCAAGTCTATCTCGAAAAAGTAGACTATGCTTGGAAAAATAACCGGGAAATGTCCATTATGGCAGCGAGTTCTATCCCTCGCTATCTAGCCACTCAGAAAAAAGCTCTTTCTCGGCATTTTTCTGCCCCTTTTACCCATCCTCAGCGTTCTTTATTGCAAGTTGCTTTGGATTAACATTTATCCATCTCATCCCCCCTTAAAATCCTATGAATTCCCGGCAGAATCAAAACACCCAACCTCGAACCGAGATGCAAATCTTTAACAACTGGGATGTGGTTGCCAAAGGATGGTACATTGCTTGTCCCAGTGAAGACATACCCCGAGGCAAACTGAAATCTTTGGAAGTTTGCGGACAGCAAATTGTTTTATTTCGGGGAGAAGATGGCAAAGTTTGCGCCTTAGATGCCTATTGTCCCCATCTTGGGACTGACTTAGGAATTGGGCGAGTGGATGGGAATTTAATCCGCTGTTATTTTCATCATTGGGCGTTTGATGGCGAGGGAACCTGTCAGGATATTCCTTGTCAATCCAGCATTCCTGAAAAAGCCCGCTTACAATCTTATGCCACCGAGGAAAAATATGGCATGATTTGGGTTTATCCCGATGCAACGGCACCGGAAGGGGTGGCAGAATTCGATGAACTTAAGGGAAAAACAGTGATTGCTTTGCGCGATCGCCCGTTTGAACGCACCTGCCATCATCACATTTGCATGATGAATGGGATTGATGCTCAACATCTGCAAACCGTGCATAAAGTTAATATTAATATGAATCTGACATTAGAGGAAAATGAATCGGGTACTCTGATGGATTTCACCCTCAGTGGAGAATTTCCGAATACCACCCTGAGAGAACGACTGGCGCGGAAATTTTTAGGAGAAAATTATGCCTATAGCATGAGATATCAGAATGCTTGTTTGGGACTGTTAACCACGATGAAAAATGTTAAGTTGCTTCCGCCCTTGCACATGATTTATGCTTATCTTCCCCTTGAACCGGGGATAATTAAGGTGCAAAATATTTATGTTTCCGCCCGTCGTCCGGGAATTTTAGGGTGGGTAGTCACCTATTTTTTATTGTTTTGTACGAAGATGCTTTATTTATTTTTGAAGGGGGAAGATGGGAAGATTTATGACAATATTCGATACAATCCGAATGCTTTGCTGAGTATCGATCGCCCGTTGGTGGAGTATATGAAATATGTGGAGCGATTAACGCCTTCGGTTTGGTCAAAAGTTCGGGTTGAGAGGGAATAAAATCTTGTTTGGGGTTGGATTAGCAGGAGGCAGAGCCTCCAATGGGGCATTCCCAGGCAGAGCCTGGGAACGAGGAATTCATTAAATTAGGGGGTTGTATGAAGCGTTGTTTTGTAAGATTTCCGGGAACGAATTATCCAGAAATTGCCTTACCTCAGCATGACAATTTGGCGAATTATTTAACTGTGCAAAATTCGTCAGTTTTGTTTGGATGTCGGACGGGAATTTGTGGAACTTGTTTGTGTGTAATTGAGGGAGATATTCCCCGGGCTAATTTGGAGGAACGGGAAGTTTTAGAAATTTTAGCACCGGGAAATCCGCAAGCGCGGTTAGCTTGTCAGGTGGATGTGACGAACGATATTGCGATCGCCCCTTTGGAGGAATAACAATTATGGGATTTGAAGACTTTTGGTATGTGGTGGCCCTCAGTGAGCAACTGAAACCCAAAACCGTGCTTTCTCGCACGATTTTGGGGGAATGGTTGGCGATTTTTCGGGATGAACAGGGGGAAGTGGTGGCATTACGCGATCGCTGTATGCACCGCAATAGTCGTCTCTCTCACGGCAAAGTCTGCGATGGCACTCTGCATTGTCCCTATCATGGATGGGTTTATGATAAATCCGGTCAAGTGGTAGCAGTTCCTGCGGAAGGAGAACAGTTTAAAACCCTTGCCTCCCGTCGGACTCCTTCTTATCCAACCCAAGAAAAAGATGGCTATATTTATGCTCGATTAGCAGAGAATCCCCGTCTCAATCTTGACCCCTTTCCCATGCCTTATTATGGAAAACCGGGATGGGAAACTGTGCGTGTGATTAACCGATTTCGCAACAATGTCACCAACTGTGCCGAAAACTTTATTGATATTCCCCATACCGCCTCGGTGCATCCTGGAGTCTTTCGCAAATCCCAGCAAAAACAGTTAGAAATGACCGTAGAAAGACGGGATGGTTCGGTGTTTGTCACCTATCGGAATGAAACCACCAATTTGGGATGGTATTCCCGGTTTTTGAATCCCCAAGGGGGTGAAATTTACCATACTGACCGTTTTTCCATGCCGAATGTGACCAGTGTAGAATATAAATTTGGAGAAAACCGGCGGTTTTTTATTACCAGTCAATCGATTCCCGAGGCAGAAGATTCCACCTTAGTTTATACCGATGTGACTTTTAACTATGGCATTTGGAATAAACTCGCCCGTCCTTTTGTGCGCTGGACTGCCCAATATATTATTAAGCAAGACATAGAAATTTTGGGGATTCAGCAAGAGGTGATTGAGAAATATGGCACTCAATTTGCCAATACTCCAGCAGATACCATTCATGTGTTTGTTGAATCGATTCGCAAAGCAATTTTAGCGGGAGAAGACCCAAGATTACTTCCCTTGAAATCCGTTACGGTTAGTTTTTGGGTTTAATAACTATTGGAATTAAAAGAAATAAATATGGCTATTTTTATCGCATTTGTGACTCTGTTAATTTTGACCTTTATCCGGACTGAACAGTGGGCCAATTTAAAAACAAAATCTTGGCAAGATTGGCTTTTAGATGGAATTGGCTTATGTTTTCAAGGCATTTTAATTCCGCTGCTGCAAATTGTCCTAATTTATCAAGTCTATCAGCATTGGTTCCCGGAAAATAGTGGAATTTTAACCTTACATCCCATCCTCGCCTTTAGTTTGAGTTTTGTCGGGGTCGATTACTTGTATTATTGGAATCATCGCTTGCTGCATAGTCGTTGGTTGTGGCGGTTGCATCTGGTTCATCATACGATGACTGAACGGCAAGTTCTCGGGACCTCTCGCAATACTTTATGGACTAGCTTTTTAATTGTTTATCTCTGGATTCATGCGCTGTTCATCTATTTACTCCAAGACCCCAGTGCTTATATGATTGGGGTAAGTTTTACCGCAATTTTAGATTTATGGCGGCATAGTGAAATCGAACCCCTACCAGGAACGATGTTGCATCGGTTTCTCTCCCCTTGGTTGATTTTACCGATGGATCATGCATGGCATCATGC